>CAYPBX010000305.1:0-4120 GCA_964409075.1 uncultured Candidatus Obscuribacterales bacterium | reverse complement strand
CGTCGAGCCAGGCGGACCGAGAGGCTACATGGAACGAACCGGAAAGTACGGCTGGCTTGGCTTTCCCAGGTTTCGCTACTGGCTGCAACCCTATTCTTCCCAGGAAGCACCGGGGGAGCAAAGTGGAGAAATGCGACCCAACAACCCACAGGGCAGCGAAGCAGAGCGCACGACCGAGGCAGTGCGCCGAGCTTCCCTGAAGGACAAAGAGCATGAATGTGGAATGCCAGATAGAGCGCCGGCTGATGAATCCCCTGGTCTCAGACCGATGAGATCAAAGTGAGATAGCAGGGGAAGCCTGTTGCGATCGAACTTGCCAGACTTGTGTGGCAGCCTCACACTAATGCGCATGCCGGTGGTGGATATCTGGATAGTGAGGGTGGCTGTGCGTTAGCCTCTCATGCCGGTGCCAGTGGCTATGCGGCTCGCCTGGCGGCTCCGTGCCGTCATGGGCATGTTGATGGTGCTCATCATGATAATGGCTGTGCGCATGCTCCATGGCCTCGTGGGTATGCTCGTGCTCATGTCGTTCGGAGACGTGCAGCCAGACCCCGACAGCAGCCAGAGCGCAGGCTGGCCAGAACCAGAGATCGACCCCAACCCCAAAGATGACCAGTGAAGCAGCAGCACCCATAAAAGGCGCTGTGGAGAAATAAGCACCTGTCCTGGCACTGCCCAGCTCCCTGAGCGCTACGATGAACAGGCTGAGGCTGATTCCGTATGAGAATGCACCAATGGCTAAGGCAGAGAGAATGATATTGAGCGTCGGAAATTGAGCACCGCTGCCCACCGCCAGGGTCAGATTGATGCCACCGGCCACCCAACCCTTTAGGCTGGCAATTAAAATCGGATCCAGCAGTGACACCTTGCAGGTAAAATTATTGTCGACCGCCCAGGCAAGACAAGCCAGAGCAATCAGCAGCGCCCCAGGAGCAAGTCCGATGACCTCACCTGGTTTGTAACATAAAAACAGGCCACTGACTACGATCAACAGCATTCCCAGGGCCACCCTGGCATCGAAGTTCTCCTTAAAGACAAACCAGGCAATAAGCGCTGTAAAGACACCCTCCAGGTTCATAAGCAAGGAAGCCGATGCAGCAGGGGTCTGTCGCAAGCCAAGCATCAAGGCAAGCGGGGCAACTATGCCACCACTTACAATTGCGCCAGCAAGCCAGGGGACCTTCCGTCGGTGCAAGCCCGACAAGACTGTCCCCAAGCCTGCTCTGGTTACAAGCGCAGCAGTAAGCCCGAGTCCGGAGCCCAAATAAAGAAGGGCCGCTAGCAATTGCGGAGCGACGTCTGCAATTAAGAGTTTGCTCAAAGGGGTGCTCCCTCCGAAGAGGGCAGCCGAGGCTAAGGCGATGGCAACCGGTCGTTTCATGATCTCTCAGCCGCCCATATTGGCAACCGACCCGGATGCTGATGAGTTACAGACAATGCAAAGTGTTTGAATGGGAAACACGACACACCTCCCGGGCGATGCTGGCATCGCGGACCGATCGACAAGTCAGGGAAGACGATTGGCATTGGCTCAATTTCCCCAATTTACAGTTCTGTAAGATGAAGGACGTTGGCACGAGTCCAGACCGCCTGTCCGTAAGCAGTCATACTAATGAATGCCTCGCAAGCAAGGTTGCCTTATAATCGAACCCGGCTGTTGCTCGCCTATCATCCATGTCTGCCAGGAAACCACTTTACCAGCGGATTATAGCTCACGACTGGGTTAAGCTGGACCCTCAGGTGCAGGAGTTGCATCTGGGAGCCTCTAAAGCAACCTGGACAGGCAGATTTACTGTGGAACACGGGAAATCTCTCCTCTCACGGCTGACTTTAAGATTATTTGGCCTGCCGCCCGCCGGAGCCGACATTCCTGTAAGGCTGACTGTGACATCATCGGATAGCGGCGAAACCTGGGAGCGGCACTTCGCCGACAAGAGATTCACCACCCGGCAGTATGAGAATCCCGGCAGGCTTCTTGGCGAGGCGATTGGAGTATTGCGCATCTCATATCGTCTGCTGGTCGCTGACGGCAGGCTCTCGCATCATCGCCGTGATGTTCGCATACAGCTCAAAGGGCTCTCAGCACCTGTGCCGGGCTGGCTTGCCCCCCAGATTCGCGGCGAGGAGAGGGGGCTTGAAGACGGCACTGGCATCTGGGTTTCAGTATCCGCCAGCCACAGGTTGCTGGGAGAATTGATAACTTACCAGGGTAGGATCTCATAGGCCGCAGTGAGACGGTGAGATGGCAACGGTAATCTGGCTTCTGCTGGTGCAAGGGATTTTAGGAGCCTTTGACACTCTCTATTTCCATGAGTGGAAGGCCAGGTTGCCGGCGCGAGGAAGAAGCGCATCTTTAGAGTTGCGCTTGCACGCCGCACGGGATTTTATCTACGCCATAATCTTCGCCTCGTTGCCCTGGTTCGCCTGGCAAGGCTGGTGGGCTGCAGTTATGGGAGGGCTGCTTCTGGCGGAAGTTGCCATCACCCTCTCTGATTTTGTGATAGAAGACGTGGTGCGGCGTCCCATTGGAGGCGTCTATCCCGGCGAGCGCATAACTCACGCTCTTATGGGCATTGTATATGGTGCTATGCTGGCGTATCTGGTCCCCACACTCTGTAACTGGTGGGCGCTTGAAGCTAAGCTTGCCATCTCGCTTGTCGACGTACCAGATCCTCTAATCTGGCTTATGGCTTTGATGGCAGTGGGCGTCTTCCTGTCAGGGCTTCGGGACATGGCAGCTTCATATGAGCTTCCCGGCAGCAGCTGGCCGTGGAAACTTTAAATGCGGTAGCACGATGAACGCAAGACGCCAGTTGCACAGAGTTACATTTTGTCTGGCAGGTCTCTACAATATCGCCTTTGGTATCCGCTCGGTCGCGCATCCGCAATGGCTCTTCGAATACGCGGGAATGCCTCCAGCCACATATCCAGCTGTATTTGCGTGTCTTGGCATGGTTGTAGGTCTGTACGGGATTCTTTATTTGGAGGTTGCACGAAGACCGGAAGATGGCTGGCTCATTGCAGCGGTGGGCTTGACCGGCAAGGTGCTGGGTCCAATAGGGATGGGCTTTCTTATCGCCTCTGGAGAGTGGCCGCTCGCCTCGGCTGTTCTCTGCCTGTTTAACGACCTCATATGGTGGATGCCATTTACCCTTTACCTCTGTGATGCCTGGCCGGACTTCTTGTCTACGATCTCGACACGATCCAGCCGGCCATCTTCCTGAGAGCGTGAGCATCCGGGGGAATAACCAGCGTCTTGGTTGAGATGGCACCGATACTTCCTGTAGCATTATCTGATCCTTCCTGCGGCTAGTCCTGCCGATCGCCGAATAGATCAACCGGCACTGAGCCAACGTCTCCGCCTCGCGGATAACTGCCAGAACACCCCTTAATATTGAACGCAGAGGTTATCGGATTAACCTACATGCACCAGTACCGCACAGTAGCTGTAATCTCTGCGGGATCCAGAGCCCACTTCAGATCCGCGATAACCCCGCCGGGCTTAACTCGACCTGAAAGATCTCGCACGCCCAGCTCAAGGTACTCTTTGTGCGGAACCGCCAGGATAAGCATATCCAGGTCAGTTAGATCCTCTAGCTCCACGAGCTTTAACCCCGTCAACCTCTCAACCTCATCAGCATATGCCAACGGGTCGTGGACTTTTACTGTGACACCGGCATCCCTCAGTCTCGCAACAATATCTGGAATACGACTGCCATGAAGATCTCCAACGTTCTCCTTGTAAGTTATCCCGAGGACACCGATACGCTTCACACCATGGGCAGTACCAGCTAGAAGGCTAGACAGCCTGAAGGCTACCTGGTCGGCTAATCTGCTATTGCTCTGCGGAGCTGCTATTAAGATGCTGTCTGCCACGCCGGACACCGCAGCTGCGTGCAATAGATAGTACGACGACAGGGGAATACATCCCCCCCCAATCAGTCCTGGCGTAAATGGCATAAAATTCCACTTTGTGCTCGCCGCCTCCACCACATCACGCGTCGAGATGCCCAGCTCATGTAGAATCTCAGAAATCTCTCCCATGAGGGCAACGTTTACCAGACGTTGCACATTCTCCACTACCTTTGCTGCCTCAGCCACTCTTATTGATGGAGCCCGA
>CAYPBX010000304.1:3142-4129 GCA_964409075.1 uncultured Candidatus Obscuribacterales bacterium | reverse complement strand
CTTGTTGACAGAGCCGGAAGATCCACTGCATCGGAATGTCCCCGCCGGGACCGGCAGGTTTTATCGGTGCCATCATCCGCTGTGCTGATGTCAACGGAGCTGACATACCTCTCTGGAAGGGAGAAAATTGGCCTTTGTTGGACCAGAATAGAGAGGTTGAGGGCTGAGGAAAGGGTAGCCGTGCGCTCCGCTCCATCTTGGACTGGTAAGCTCAAAATTGCCGGACTGGCTATCCTTTTGCTGCTTTCATCCGTCTGGCAGTCCAGGTTTACGATGGTCGTTGCTGCTGAGCCGCCCGTGGCGATGCTAAACGCTGAGCACGTGGAAGAGCTCACCGGCAGGATTGTCGGCAAGGAGCTGGAACTCTTGCGATTGAGCACACGCTTCACCATGGAGACCACAAAGCAGGGCAAGTGGAAGCGCTGGCGTGCGTTTGCCTATAACCTGGGCGCTGCGGGTGCATCAAATGCCGGGATTACGACGGTGGCAGCGGAGAACTGGCGTACCTGGCGCAGACCACAGACAGCGAGTCGCAACACACTGAAGGCAGGGCCGATGCTGCTCCTCATCGGTCACTCAATTGCGCTTGGCGGTACGCTCATCGAAGCGACGCTCGATCAAATTCACGATTTCAAGCGCAGGAGGAAAGGGTTTGCACCTGAGCAGACAGTAAGACGAGTGGGGCAATTGAAGGATGAAATCGACGCTCTTCTGGTGCAGCGAGCGCAGGTTGTAGATGCGGCAGATGATCTGTCTTACCACCAGCGCCAGCTTGCCCGGGCAGAGGAGGCAGTGTTGAAAGACATTCGAGACCTGGCGACAATAGAGTTCGGGCAGTTCTATGTCAGGGCTGGCAGGTTCTTGCTGGCCAGAGATGTAGATTATCTCAACAGCGTGGCGGCAGCCAGCACAGGAGGCTTCCAGGGCTCGTTGAACGGTTTGCTTGCCGTTGCGAGCCGGCGGAGAAGCCTGGCTGGACCTGCAGGA
>CAYPBX010000304.1:0-3132 GCA_964409075.1 uncultured Candidatus Obscuribacterales bacterium | reverse complement strand
GAAGGAAGCTGGGTGATGTGGGCTCTGCGACTTGCCAGCAGCTGGATGCCGATCGGGAGCGGCTCGAACAGGCTATGCTGGACATGCCCGCTTATGAAGGACCGAGGCTTCTGGCGCGAAGACTTGAGATCTACAAAGCCCTGTCGGCGGTGTTTGAGGATCAAGCCGCTTTCAATCAAGCCGAAGCGAGAAAGGCTCAACGAGAATGGAATGAGCGTGTTTTTTTCACCAGCGCTGTTGGAGGCACGAAGATGGGCTGGGGCATTCAGCTGGCCTACGCCGGCTTCCGCTATTACAACGGCGCTCCGCAGAGGTTCTCACGCGTTGTGGCAAATGGATCGACTACTTACGTGGCAGGTACCAGCACCTGGATACTCGATACACTTCAAGCAAGAGCCAGGGGCGAGATGGACATCTATACGATGGGCCTGCAGGAAGCCACACCTATGCATAAGCTCCAGAAAAGGCTGGACCGCCTCGAGCAGCTGGACGAAATGCTATCGCTTTGAAGTCCTGTCGAAGACGGGAATTCCTCCACTGCGTGACTTTCCTATTTTTGGGGTCGTACAGACCTGGAATCGCTCCCGGGAATTGGATTACAGGTTACGACAAGCTGTATAGAAGAACTTGTACATCTGCTGAGCTTTCGTTTGGATACATCTCGCATTGCCAGTGAATATACCGCTCAGCTTAACACCAAATGTGGTGCTTTACAGTACCCAGCTGTTGGTGTATACAACCACTAACTGCTGAAAGCGCATAATCGGTCTTGCTTTTCAGATCTTGGTTACTCAAAGTCTAAGAAAGTCACGCTAAATATTCTTCCCGGAGGGATGAGCTGGCGCGCAGATGTCTGAGCTGTGGAAACTGCACCCCTGTCTGTCCGACTTGCTATTGTTTCGACATTGTCGATATTGCGCAGCTCAACGGCAAGGAGGGCGAGCCGACAATGACAAGGTCGGCTTTCCAGCTCCAGAGAGCGTCCGCGCTATACCAGCCCGCGGCGCATGGCAGAGACAGCTGCCTGGGTACGATCATCGACGGCCAGCTTGTTGAGGATATTGCGGACGTGGGTCTTGGCTGTCGCCAGCGAGATGAAGAGCCGGTCGGCAATCTCCTGGTTGGACAGGCCTTCAACTATCAGACCCAGCACCTCCAGCTCCCGCGGTGACAGCGGCTCCGGAAGCGGGCGCAGCGGCTGTCCTGCCGCTGACACTTGTGCAGGGTCTGCCGGTCGCGAGGCAGGTGGGGGCGTCGGCTGAGCCTGCCGCTCGGCTGTGTAGCGATTCAGGACCTTGCCGGCAATTGTAGAGTCGAGCCAGACATCGCCTACGTTGACGCTGCGGATGGCAGCATAGAGTCTCTCCGGATCCACATCCTTCAAGCAATAGCCCGAGGCTCCAGCAGCAAGAGAGGCCATGATGTCCCGCTCGTTGTCGTGGGAGGTGAGCATGACGATTTTGATATTGGCCTCCTGCTCCAGGATCTTGCGGGAAGCTTCAATACCGTCCATAACCGGCATGCCGACATCCATGAGAACGACATCCGGCTTATCGGCAAGCGCAATCTTGACAGCCTCCTGGCCGTTGGTGGCCTCTGCGACTACCTCAATGTCATCGGTGCGGTTGAGAACTGTCCTCAGCCCTATCCTCGTTAAGAGATGGTCTTCTGCCAGGAGCACTTTGATTGCAGTTGCCATGTTTGTAACCGGTGTGTGCTGGAGCCGCTCAGGCCGACCGCCGTTCCGAGATTGTAGACGCTACGGCAGCGCAGATCATAAACCATGATATCTGAAATGGTAAAGTAAAGCCCGGAGGCGGTGAGCACTGCTGTCGGTCGGGGTATTGGCACAGGAACTTGTTTATTTGACAGATGACCGGACGGCAGGTGCAAAGGCTGGATGAGCCTGTAAAGGAGCTGAGCGAAAACGAAATTGCGCTCAGGAAAAGGTGGCTCGGCTTCACTGACAGGGATGAAGAGCTGCTGAAGCAGCTGGATCAGATCCTTGCAGGCCGGATGGAGCCGGTCATCGACGAGCTGTACGAGCACTTCCTCTCTTTTGAGGAGACCCGAGCCTTCTTTGGCGATCCCGCCACGCTCAACCGCGCTCGCACGGCCCAGAGCACATACTTCAGCAGGTTGCTCAAGGGCGATTACGACAGGGAATATGTCTGCGACCGGTTGCGCATAGGCAGTACCCACTATCGGGTCGATCTGGATCCCAAGTGGTATCTGGGCGCATATGTACGCGTGATCGAGTCGCTCATCTGCCGGATGCCTGGCCATTATCCGGACAAGGACGCGCTGACAGAGGCGATAATGGCGCTTTTGCGGATAGTGGTCTTCGACATGGGGCTGGCGATCGAGACTTATGTCTCGGCCAAAGAGGCGGCGGTCCGCAGGCACAGAGATGTTATTGCCGAGCTGGAGGCAGAGTCCAGGATTCTCAAGGAGATTCACGAGAGCGCTCCGGTGGGTATCTTCAATCTGAGCGTCGATTTCCGCCTGAGAGAGTTCAACGATGAGTTCGTTAAAATCGCAGGCAGGGAAAGCCGCGGCGATCTGGCCGGCAAGATGCTCTTTGAAGCTTCGCCTTACCTGGTGAGGGAGCCTTTCGAGGCGGTGCTGAGGGCAGGGCAGCCGCGACAGGGTCAGGCTGATCTGTTTATCTTTGCGTCTTCCTATCAAGACAGGCAGGAGTTCTTCGACTGGGCCATCTGGCCTGTGAAAAGCGGTTCTGATGAAATCACAGGACTGATGGGCATGTTTGTCAACGCAACAGAGAGAGTTCTCCTCCAGCAGCAGCGGGAGGATTTCGTGGCCACCCTCACCCATGATTTGAAGACGCCGATTCTCGCCTCCAATCGTGCTATCAAGCTTCTCATGGAGGGCGACTTCGGACCCGTGTCTGAGTCGCAGACGGACCTTCTCGGGACGATTCATCAGAGCAACGACGCTCTCTATGAGCTTGTCTCAACGCTCCTGGATGTCTACAGGTACGACAGCGGCGCCAAGCAGCTGACCTTCCTGCGCTGCAATCTCGCGGAGCTGATCGGCAACCTGATCGATGCCTACCGGTCCCTTGCCCGGGGGAGTGATATCCGGCTTAAGGCAGACGTGCCTGCGGAGGCG
>CAYPBX010000303.1:650-4135 GCA_964409075.1 uncultured Candidatus Obscuribacterales bacterium | reverse complement strand
CGCACATAGTTCCTGCATCCATAATTCTGCATGTTCCACGTGACCGTCTTCTTCAGCATAAATCTTCTGCATTACCCTGGCGGCAGGAGCCCAGCTACATTCGACAAGATTGGCCACAAGGTGCCGGGCGGCGCTATCGATGAGGTAGTGAAATACTACAAATTCAATCCAGGTAGCAGGATACGGGGAGAAGTAGTCGACAGGAAGTGTCTCGCAAGCCAGGCGGTCGACATCGTTGCCCAGCTCGGTCAGCAGCTCATAAATCATCAGCGCATGGCCTATCTCCTGGGCGCAGAGTTCGGCAATCTCGAACTTTGCCTTAAGGCTTGGCGCGCGCTCCACCCAGCCTGCAGCTATATAGGCGCCGAGAAGCTCTCCTCCTGCTTGCTTGTTAAGTTGCTTACTCAGATGCTCCTTGTAGTCGGCGGACATCCGGCTGCCGGATTCCTGCTCGTGACCTTGGCAATTCTTACCTGTCATTCCCTTTACATCCTGTTTTCACGCTGACGTGTCGGGCATTGTCGGAATGAGATCTTTGACTATCTCCAGTCTTATTAGGACACAGCCGGGTTTGATCTTATCATTGCCGGGTATACAAGGCTGGACGGGTGTTTAGAGCGGGAAAGGAGATTTTCATGCCTCACCACAATATCTGCCTTCTCTTCTCCGATACTGGCGGCGGTCATCGCAGCGCGGTTGAGGCGATAGAGGCAGGAATAGGAGAGCTTACTGCCGAGAGCTCTTTAGCTGACTCATACTCGGTTTTAAGCGATAACGTTGCTGAGAAGAGCCATCCGATCAACCGCTGGTTCGTAGATCTCTACAACTACATGCTCAGGTACCAGCAGTCGCGCATGAAGTATTACTACTGGTTTATTCAGAATATCAAGCCTAACGATTCAGCAATAGGCTACCGCCTGGTGCGCCCGTACCTGAACAAGCTGCTGGACAGGCTTAAGCCGTCGGTTGTGGTTTCTGTGCACCCGATGACCAATCACTACATGGCCAGGGTGCTTGCCGAGCGGAATCTCACAGGCCATACCAGGCTCATCTCGGTGGTGACCGATCCCAACTCCGATCTCTGGCGGGGCTGGGGCTGCGCTCAAGCGGACTTGATTATTGCTCCCAATGAGCTGGCCCGGGACAGGCTTCTCTCCTGGGGCGTTCCTGGCAGCAAAATTGCTCTTCTCGGCATGCCGGTGCATCCAGACTTCCTGCGCGTCCCGAGAGTGCCCAGGGCCACTTTCCTGTCGCTTCTCGGGCTATCCTCGACTCGCTTTACAGTTGTCTTTAATGCTGGCTGGGCGGGCGGAGGGAATCTTCTGCCTATCTATCAGCGGCTGGCTGCTGCCAGGCGGCCGCTGCAGTGCATCTTTGTCTGCGGACACAACCGAAATCTCTTTCAGCTGGTCTGCAACGAGGCGAAAGCCCACCCCGCGCCTACTGCCGTTCTGCCTTTCCACGACTCGATGCCGGATTTGATGAGCGCTTGCGATGCGATGGTAACGAAGGCAGGCGGATTGACCACCTTCGAGGCGGTTGCCCGGCGCTTGCCGATGGCCTTCGATCTCATTACCCCGGCGATGCCCCAGGAGGCAGGAACCTGCGATCTGGTGGTGGAGCAGGGCTTGGGATATCGGCTCCACCGGAGTGAAGATCTTGTTGCCCTGGTAGATGGTGCGGCGCTCACGATAGATCTTGACAGGGCAGAGAAGCCTTTGCCGTCAGCATATTGTCTGGATCGTACCCATGCGGTTTACGACATTGCTGCCACTATCCTGGCTGCCTGCGATCCGTCCTGGGATGGAAAACCTGTGTTTTGTCGCGAGAAGCCAGCAACCCGTTTCACACTGTCTTGAGGCACGCGGATTTTCAACCGACTCGGATTACGACCCTCACTTAAGTCAGTGTAACTACCGGCCGGGGAGCTATTGTTGCTGGTCTAGGTCAAGATGAGATAATTAGGAATGGAGCGTTCACCCGATGGGGCTTTCAGACCTAATAGCAGAGCACAGTGATGCAATCAAGCAGGCGTGCGCCAGGCACGGGGCTTCTGCTGTCCGTGTCTTCGGTTCTTATGCCAGAAAGGATTACGACAAGCAGAGCGACATAGACATTCTTGTCGAGCTTAAGACGGACAAAACCGGCTGGTATTACACTGGGATTCTGGATGACATTGCCGAAGAGCTTCAAGAGCTTCTGGGTCGTAAGGTAGACGTATGGACTCCCGACTTACTGAAGCCAACAGTCCGTCAATCTGCCCTGAAAGAGTCAGTTTCATTGTGACCAAAGAGCTCGCACGTCTCCTTAAGATTTACAACTAAATCGAGAAGATCGAGCGGTACAGTCGGGACGGCAAGGATGCTCTCCATGCCGATGAGATGAGACAAGATGCAGTATTGCGTAACTTCCAGGTGATGGGCGACGCAATCAAGGATCTGTCACCAGGCTTCAGAGCAGCGCATCCTGAGGTCGGTTGGCGTGAGCCTTCCCGGTTCCGGGACCGTATAACGCACGACTACCTGGAAGTCGACCTCGATGTTGTCTGGGATACTATCAAAACACATCTACCTTTGTTTAAGAATCAGGTAGAAATAGTGTTGCAAAATCTTGGCTGGCAGAAAGGCTAGAGAGAGGACAACTGTCAGAGTTCACTTCCCCAACTGATCGGAAGCTGGCGCACTGCCTTCAATCCGTGCGATGATGATACTGCTTGTGTGAGGGCGTGAGCTTGCTGCTTGAGGTTCATCAGTTCAGCGATCTCAAACCGAAGGATCTGCCGGTCGGGGATGTGGTGCTTATTCACGGGACAGGCGCCAACGCCACACTCTGGCAGCCGCAAATAAAACTCTTAGTGAGGCTCGGCTACCGCTGCCTGGTGCCTGAGCTGCGCGGGCACGGGCTGACCTTGGAGCCGGGCGAGATTACGAGCCTCGATGTGCACGTTAGCGACATGCTTGAGACTCTCGACCGCTACGACCTCAACTGCCCGGCTGTGTTTGTAGGGCACTCGCTCGGGGCGATGGTCTCCATCGGCGTTGCTCAGGAGCGTCCAGATTTGGTCAGCCATATTCTGGCTGTCTCGCTGCCTGGCCGGGTGCCCCGGCCGGTTTCAGCAGCCTTTAGATGGTTTCTGGGCTGGCCCATAAGGGCAATCAGGGACACGCTTATCCACCGGAACCTGCCGCGCCGACAGCGGATACTGGTGTCCACGAACGCCTACAGCCTTAACCAGATTGCCGACCACTTCACCCAAGTCAATTATCTGGACAATCTGCCTGAGGTGGGCTGCCCTTTGCACCTTTCGGTCGGTCGCTTCGATCCAGTCGCCCCGTCCTTTCACGTACAGCAGATGCACAGGCGGTTACATAACTCGACTCTGCAGATCTTTGAGTGGGCTGGTCACAGCTGTATGGACGATCGCCCCCTTGAGTTCAACGATTGGTTTTTGGACAGGGTGGCCAACGGGCGTCAAGCGCACGGCA
>CAYPBX010000303.1:0-640 GCA_964409075.1 uncultured Candidatus Obscuribacterales bacterium | reverse complement strand
ATCAGGCAGCGCTCCAGGTTTCTGAAAAAAGTCTTCCAGGCCGGCTCGCGGATGGACCTCAAGTGGTAGACTAGGATGGTTTTCATACCTGCTCGCATGCCACCCAGAACGTCGGTCAGGGCGCGATCGCCTATGACGGCCACCCGGGCGGGCGGGAGCTCGATCAGCAAGAAAGCCTGCTGAAAGCCGCGTCGAGAGGGCTTGGCTGCCCGGGCGACTGCGGGAATGTCGAGCAGGCAACATACCTGTTCAACGTACTCCCTGCGCTTGTTATTGCTTACGACAGCAATCTTGAAACGGCGGCGCGCTGCTTGCATCCAGGTGGCAACAGATTCGCTGACCTCACCTGAGCCGGGGGCGACCAGCGTGCTGTCGAGATCGAGAATCAGCCCTTTGATGCCATCAGCAGCCAGCCTGTCCGGGTCGACAGCTGTTATGTCGCCGTCTATCAGATAGTCGGGGCGGAGGAACGGCATGGCTTGATGCTTGCGGGCTGTTGCTTCTGGCAGAGGTTTAACAGGGGCAAGTGTAAACGAATCGCCCGCGAGTTTCAGGCGGCTTACCGCTACAGGGTACAATGGCAGCTTCCCATGAGCTTGAGCGCTCGGTCCCAGCAGAGGGTTCGGGTAAGAGCGGACCG
>CAYPBX010000302.1:0-4140 GCA_964409075.1 uncultured Candidatus Obscuribacterales bacterium | reverse complement strand
CCGTATACCGCCGAGGACCCGGAGGCAACCTCACGGAGCTGACCCGCCTTAGAATACAGCTTAAACCGCGCGGCCGCTGAGCGTTCCTGAGTACGGCAGGTGAAACCGACGAGTCCAACAAAGCGCAATCGCCAGGTGCAACTGTTGATCTCCACAGTACCACAAGCAAGTTTCAACCTTGGATAGAGCGCTAATTTCCCCTAACCTTAAAGCGCCATCAGGCATAGATGCAGGAGTCCCAAGCCATGTCGACAGACACAAATGATGCACCGGCTGCAGCAACGGCAGCAGAGAGTGCGGAGCAAGTCGCATACCAGGCGATGTTTTCGGAGGTCAGCCAGGAGACTCCCTGGTGGGACTATGCTGGTATCATAACTGGTCGACCTGACAGGGATTCCGCAAATGGTACCCTTCAGGATAACCGCTTACAACCATCAGCCGCGCAACTGCCCAGAATCCTCCTGGAGGGTTTGAGCGTTAGCACAAACACTGGCCTGCAAGCAGCGCTTACTGTAGCAGGGGTCGCTGTCGACATTCATCAACGCATAATCAGAACAAACATCTTCGGCAACCGCGGCCTGGGCAGCGAGGTCTTCGCCGATCGCGAGCGGGCGCATGCCTTTCTGGGCCGGCAGGGTGCTGCAGCAGTACCAGCGCTAATAGAGGCGCTGGGCAGCAATGACGCTGAGATCCGCTGTCGTGCCTTAAGTCTTTTAGAAGGACCCCGGGAAAGACCCTTGGAAGGAGCCTTACGCAGATATTTCAACCAGATGTCCACGGATCAGATTGCAGCAATGCTCTCCAAGCCCCGCCTGATGCAGATACTTACCAGGGATCTGCCAGCTGTCCAGAGGCCGAATCAGGAGCAGCTGCCAGGCACGCTAACATCTTTGCGCAACATACTGCGCAGGCATGCCCTTCCTGTTCTTGCTGAACGGATAAACCCTGCTCCCTGGCAAGCCGGCACGCTGGAGCAACCTTTCTCCTTCGACATACCGCCAGCCCAGGAGCTGCAGACGGCCCGCGCCTGGGGACAAGCATTGGACAGACTGGCACAGCCGGCAATGCGCCAGCAGATAGATCAAAGACTGCGAGAGTTGAGGCAGATTGCAAATATCGACTCGCAGACAGATGGCCTCCATGGGCTCTCTAAGGAGCAGCTCGGACAGCTCCAGAGGCAACTCGACATCCTGGAAAACCTGAGCCAACACCGTGCCACAGCCAGGATATGGGCAGCCTATTGCACCTGCAACATCGGCAGAGACAACAACCAGGACCGCAGCGTAGAGATCATCACCGAGCTTGCCGCCGCAGTCAGACTGCATCCTGCTATCGTCACCAATCCCTCCTTTCTCAACACCGTCAACGACACCGGTCTCTACAGGAACGGCCAATTGAATGAGCGCTTCGCCAGAGCAGTTACTGGTGCCGGAGGTAATTTACAACAATTGCAGCAGCAGTTCCGGGCTCTGGACAGAGATAGAGAACCACAACGCCAGCCACAACGCGGAGACGGAAGAGCGCCAAGACAGTAGGGAAGACCCTTTATATTGGCGCCATTCCCCAAATTCGCAGTTCTGGAAAATGAACAGTATTGGATCCAGGAATGATAACATAGGCTGCAGGCTGGAGCCTCACCGTCGGCAGCAGCGGAAGTACCGCTTTGCAATGAAAGGAGAGATCGGTCAGCTTGCGGGCAAGGACAGCCCTGCGCAAGCAGGGGCTGGTGTTATGCCGTTTAAGCTTGAAGGAGACCGGATTCTCATCCTGGATCAGCGCGAGCTTCCTCAGGCTGTAAAGTATCTCGATGCTACCGATCTGCCTGACATGTGTTACGCAATCAGGGAGATGGCGGTCCGGGGAGCGCCATCCATAGGTATTGCGGCAGCGCTGGGGCTGGCAGCAGAGGCAAAGAGACTATCGGAAACCACAGCAGAAACGCAGGAGTTGCTGCGGGATCTCAACCAGTCCAGGCAACAGCTCAATGCCACCCGACCTACTGCAGTCAATCTCAGATGGGCCACAGATCTTCTCTTTGAACTTGCTGAGAAGGAAAGCATGGACAGCCCGGCTGAGATTGCAGCCAGACTGACAGGCCGAGCCCGGCAGATGCTTTGTGATCACATCGATATCAACAGACGCTTGAGCGAGCACGGTGCCGCGCTCATCAGCAAGCAAGCCGGCGTCCTCACTCACTGCAACACAGGATCGCTGGCGGCCTGTGGCTGGGGTACTGCGCTGGGAGCTATCAGGTTTGCAGCTTTCAACGGCGCAAACCCGATCGTCTACGTCGATGAGACCAGGCCGCGCCAGCAAGGCGCGAGACTAACAACCTGGGAGCTGCTTCAGGACGGCATCACGCCGCATCTAGTTACAGACTCCATGGCCGGGCATCTCATGTTGGAAGGAAAGGTAGACCTGGTGATCGTCGGGGCCGATCGCATCGCCGTAAATGGGGATGCAGCAAACAAGATCGGCACCTACAGTCTGGCTGTGCTCGCCGGGGCGCACAACATCCCTTTTTACGTTGCCGCGCCACTTTCAACGATCGACCCGGAGTGCAAAAGTGGGGACGAAATACCGATCGAGGAGCGGGCAGCCGAAGAGATTACCACTATTGGCGGTATCAGCCAGTGCCCGCCAGGAACACAGGTTTACAACCCTGCCTTCGACGTGACACCGGCGCGTTACATCACAGCGATTATCACCGAGGCCGGCATACTCCGCCCGCCCTACGCGGAATCGATCCCGGATGCGTTGGCAACCTGCCCGTGACCGTACGCAATAGAGCTCTCGGTCAATCTCTGGTGCAGGGGCGGCCCGCTTGCAGCAAGCGCTGGCGACCAGGCCGAAGGTATGGCCGGCTGCACACCATTTCGCGTCCCGGAAGTCAATCTGCCAGGCTGAGATACCAGGCCTGCTGAGCATCTTCGCAAGCTTCTGAGGTGAAGCCCATGGACATGAGCGCCTGCTGCCCGCCGGGGTACTGCCTGACTGGCTCAACAACAATTCTGGAATAGTCCATCTCCCTGGCATAGCTCACAATTGTGGTAAGCAGCTCGTGCCCGATCTGCTTACCGCGCCACGATCTCTCGACAACAAAGCGCACCAGCTCCAGATCATCTCCCCAGGCAGCCTTCCTGGCAGCGGCGAAGCCTACAATCTCACCATTGCGCTCGGCGATCAGGAAGAGTCCGTCATGAGCAAAGTAGTTGGACTCGATGTTTCGCAAGTCCACATCTGCCTGCTCAAGGTCAAAATCAAGCCCGAACTCGTGCATGACGTCAGAGCACAGCGAGTGGATCGTATCCTCATCCTGCCTGGTGCCAAGCCGAATCTGTACAGGTAGATCCATTCTATAATGGCTAACTGGAACCTCGAATTCTCATCGGGCCAGAAACTCAACTAAAAGCAGGGCAACAATGTTGAGAATCTTAATCATGGGGTTAATCGCCGGGCCAGCCGTATCCTTGTAAGGATCGCCGACGGTATCACCGGTGATAGCTGCCTTGTGAGCCTCGGATCCCTTGCCTCCGAAGTGCCCGTCCTCGATGTATTTTTTGGCATTGTCCCAGGCCCCTCCACCGGAGGTCATGGATATGGCCACAAACAATCCGGTAGCAATGCTGCCGACGAGCACCCCGCCCAGGAGCCTGGCTGCCGCATACTCGCCAGGCAGAATATGGTTGAGCCAGAAAGCACCAAGCAGTGCAATCACCACAGGAGTGAGCACAGGCAAGAGCGCAGGTATGACCATCTCGGCAATGGCTGCCTGTGTCACGATGTCGACGCAGCGTGCATAATCAGGCTTGGCAGTTCTCTCCATGATGCCGGGAATCTCCTTGAACTGGCGCCTGACCTCCTCGACGACCAGGCCCCCGGCACGGCCTACCGCCTGCATCGCCAACGAGGAGAAGAGAAAAGGAATCAGACCACCCAGGAAAAGACCGCAAAGAACGTAGGGGTTTGAAAGATCAAAGGTGAGAGTTGTCGTAGTCTTTCCGGACTCGTAGATGGCATGTTGAAGATCCTGCGTATAAGAAGCAAACAGGACAATCGCAGCTAGCCCCGCTGAGCCGATCGCATAGCCCTTGGTAACGGCTTTAGTGGTATTGCCGACGGCATCAAGCGGATCGGTGA
>CAYPBX010000301.1:0-4140 GCA_964409075.1 uncultured Candidatus Obscuribacterales bacterium | reverse complement strand
CCGAATTAAATATGATGGCGCCGCCTGTCTCGACCTCTAAAGCGTGCCTCTCGATTGAATCCTGGTTTAAGGCAATCAGCACCTGGAAGCCGTCGCCGTGGCAGCGCACCTTCTCCTGCCCCAGGCGGAGTCTCAGCCAGATGTGTCCGCCGCGAATAATAGATTGATAACTGTTGTATGCAAATACATAGAGACCGAGGCGTCCAGCTGTCCTGGCCACGGTATCGCCGGTCTTGTCGAGCCCGTCGCCAGCCGCGCCGCCGATACCGATTGTCACTTCTTGCATTGGTCCTCTCCTCGCCCTCTCTAACTAACTATCTGGGCGCTGGCCTAGAATCCCCTGGCTCCATGTTCGCGACCTTCTGGGCTGCTTACCGATCCTGCCAATAAAATGCTACCTCAACAAAACTGGTTGTTGCGACAGTTTAAGACCATCCCGGAGACGGCGAGCCGTTGGCGCTTCTGTCGCCATCGGTAAGATAGCACAGTTTATGGAGGGCTCTGGCTCCGGTCAATACCCGCTTGGGCACTGAAAACAAACGTAACGAGCTTGCTGCGCGACACCGCTCTCTGAGTTGCCTTTCTTCAGCGCTCCTTCCCTGCCAGTAGACAAATATCAGGAAAAGCACAACCAGAGAGGCGATTGCAACCAGCTTGAGCAAAAGGTCCTCCAGGCTGGACTCCGGCACTATGTGTGAATTGTCCCTGTCCTTGTGCTCGCCGCCAGCCTTCTGCTTTGCCATGGGTTACTCTCCTTAATCGGTACCATCAAGGCCGGGCCAGATAGACAAAGAGACTCAGTCCGGCCACGCAGGCGAAGATGACCAGCACATAATACTGCCCCCGCCCGTTTTGAGAGTAGCGCAAAATCTGTCCCGAGCCCATGGTTGCCCAGGCCGAGAAGTTCACCAGATTATCGACGATAAACATGTCGACTAAGGTCCAGACGCCCCGGTAGACTGGCAGGATAAGCCTTTCAGCCAGCCACTGGTAAGCCTGATCGAAATACCACTTGTTCCAGGAGAGGCTGTAGAAAGGCTTGAGCGACTGACCAATCCATTCGTTAAGCTGGAGGGTCTTAGCCTGATAAATGGACCACGCCAGGGTAAAGCCGGCAAGCGCAAAGGCAGTGGATATTGCCAGCGGTCGCCAGTCGAGCGCTTCCGCGTGAGGGTTCAGGAAGTAGAGGAAACTTGAAAAGGCTGTCGGTAAAGCCGTGGGTGCAGCGGATGCCAGCTCGGCCAGACTGTTTAAATTGAAGCCCAGATAGCCCGAGAAGATGGAGGGGATCGCCAGGACAAGAAGCGGAAGCGTCATGACGGTAAGCGCCTCCCTGTGGGGCTGGCCGCCGCCGCGGTAGGTGCCGTGGAAGGCGAGAAAGTAGACGCGGAACATGTAAAAGGCGGTCAGCCCGGCAGTTATGGTAAGCAGCCAGAAGAGGGCTTGACCACCTGCGCCTTCCCAGTGCCAGGATGCAGCAATTATCTCGTCCTTTGAGAAGAAGCCGGACAGCCCAGGGCAGCCTGACATAGAGAGTGTTCCAATCAGGAAACATAGGGCTGTGTAGGGCATGTACTTCCAGAGCCCGCCCATATTGCGGATGTCCTGCTCAGGCGGGATGAGACGGTCGAGAAGCGATACCTTGTTCAGCCGCTGCGCCACGCCGGTCTGGTAGGTGACCACATGATGCAGGGCGTGAATGACAGCACCGGCGCAAAGAAAGAGCATGGCTTTGAAAAAAGCATGATTGAAAAGATGAAAGACTCCGGCGGTGTATGCTCCGCAGCCCAGCCCAGCAAACATGTAGCCGAGCTGGGAGACTGTAGACCAGGCCAATATTCGCTTGATGTCGAACTGGCTCAAGGCGATTGTAGCTGCAACAAAGGCAGTAATAGTGCCAACCCAGGCGACGACGGCCAGGCCAGCCGATTCGACAGAGCCTTCTGGGGTCAACCAGACCGGGTAGGCGCGGGCGACCAGATAGACTCCTGCAGCCACCATGGTGGCTGCATGGATGAGGGCTGAGATCGGTGTGGGACCTTCCATGGCATCGGAAAGCCAAACATGCAGAGGCAGTTGGGCTGATTTGGCAATGGGCCCTAGAAAGATAAGCATGGAGATTATGGTAAGCCCGGCAGCAGTCAGGCTCTGGTGAGAGGCTGCCCAGGCTATGGCAGCTCTTAGATCAAAGCCGCCCGGGTCGCTGAAGGAGAGAATTGGATGCCCCTGCCAGAATCCGTAGGTTGCAAACAGAAGGAGAAGTATTCCTACCAGAAAGCCAAAATCGCCGATCCTGTTTATTACAAACGCTTTCAATGCAGCCTCGGCCGCGGTGTTCTTGTGCCACCAGAAGCCGATGAGAAAGTAACTGCACACACCGACCAGCTCCCAGAATATGTACATCTCGACCAGGTTGGTGGAGACGACAAGCCCCAGCATGGAGCCGGTAAACAAGGACAGATATGCGTAAAACCGGGAGTAGCCCGGATCCTGCCGCATGTAGCCATGCGTATATACCTGCACGAGCAGGCTCACCGTGGTGACGATAATCATCATCACCGCCGCCAAGTTGTCGATCAAAACCCCGGCTGAGATATTGAAACTGCTAGAGGTGAACCAGTCCCGATTAGCCACATAAGGCGCGAGATATGGATGCTGATAAAGGGCTTGAAAGATTAGTGCTGAGTGTATGAAACCATAAAGCACGGCTCCCACAGACGCAGACATGCATAATGTTCTGACTGCGCGATTATTGAAGCGTGCAACCAGAATAATCAGGCCGCCGACAATAAAAGGTATAGCAACTATCCAGAAAGATGAGGACAGGACAGACAGGGCGGCGTCTGAGGTCGGCAGGAAGTTCACAACGATCTCTCCCTAGCTGGTAAGGTCGAGCTTGCCTTGACAGCCATCGCGATAATTCGAAGCTTTAATATACAGGCAAGCCGGCCTGCTGGCACAAGGTCAGCATCGGCTTGACTGAGCCTGACCGTTCAGGCTGGTGAAATAATTCTTCGCTTCAATAAATCTTCAACCCCTTTCTCTTGACTGCCGTGAGCTGAAATACTTGCTGTGCGCCCACTAGCCTGCGCTCCCGGGCAGACGCAGGCGAGAACGGTCAGGATTTAGCACCAGAGCACAGGATGCTCGCTGAGCAATACCTCCTTTCCATCCTGCTTTTAATCCCTTTACTGGGTACGTTTGCCATCGCGCTCTTGCCCGACAGGCTGGCCAGAAGCGCGGCTCTCCTCTTCGGTCTGGCCATGCTGGCTGTGACCGGCTGGTTGGCTGCCTCTTTTGATCCGGCTGCCGCCGGATACCAGTTTGTCGAGAAAGTCGCCTTTCTCCAGTCACCATTTGCGGTGCATTACCACGTCGGTCTGGACGGCTTGAGCCTCTGTCTGGTGGGGCTGACGGCTGTAGTCACGCTCATGGCCCTTATCGCCAGCGAGAACGTCGGCAGGCAGCGTCCCAAGCTCTACTACAGCATGGTAATGCTGCTGACAACGTCCATTCTTGGTGTATTTATATCGCTGGACCTCATACAGTTTTTTGTTCTTTATGAGCTGGAGCTGGTGCCGATGTATCTCCTGATCGCCATCTGGGGCGGGCCCAGGCGCAACTACGCAGCCATGAAGTTCCTTCTTTACACCTTCTTTGGCGGCATTCTCATGTTCGCTGGTCTGCTCTATCTCTATCATGCGCTTGCCGGGGTCGGACCGGAGTATCAGACCTTCGACATGATTAAACTGGCCACCACCGCGCCGGTGCTCGAGCACGGTGCGCAGGTGCTGGCCTGCCTGGCATTCGGAATCGCCTTTATCATCAAGTTGCCCTCCTTCCCGTTTCATACCTGGCTACCCGACGCCCATGTCGAGGCGCCGACTCCCATCTCGATGATCCTGGCTGGGCTCTTGCTCAAGATGGGCGCCTACGGTCTGGTAAGAATCTGCCTGGGGTTCTTCCCGGAGGCGATCGGACATCTGGGCACGCTTTTAATCGCGCTTGGCGCCTTCAATATTGTCTGGGCGGCTGTAGCCTGCCTGGTGCAGGAAGATATGAAGCGCATCATCGCTTTCTCGAGCATCAGCCACATGGGCTTCGTGCTCATGGGACTTGGTGCGCTCTCGGCTGCAGCAT
>CAYPBX010000300.1:0-4159 GCA_964409075.1 uncultured Candidatus Obscuribacterales bacterium | reverse complement strand
TATTAGGACAGCCTCAAAGTACGTCTTAGTGCCGGCCGGCAAGCTTCTGTTCTGGACCTTCTACCGCCGCCTGTCTATCGAGGACTTCATGGTGGCTGTCTGGCGAGCCTGGCTCAGCGAGAGCGCGGCCGATCATGCCGGGCTCGTGAACATGGGTCCAATGTATCTCAACTCCTTAATGCTTATGGTGTCAGCAATACGGCCGGGTTTCCGATTGACAGGAACAAGCCTGTTCGACCGCAACGTCTTCAGACGAGACAGTGGCTTCGAGGAGCATCCAGCAGATGTCGTGCGCGCTCTTCTGGCAATCGAGGCCATACGAAGATTGTCCTTTGGAAACGGGAACGCGTACGCTGATGCTCTTTTGGAGCGGCTGCTTCGGATTCATAAAGGGCTGCTGCCGACTACTGTCGATTGGTTGAATCGAAAAGGAGAGATCGTCATCTCGATCCCGCTAGCAGATATACAGCAGCTCCTCCCCGTGGTCAGCCAGACGATCTATGAGGCCAAACTGCCTGCACTTGGGGATCAATCCTTTGGCAGCATTATCAACTGGGAAGACAGCGACGAGCGCATCGTTGCCGAGGTCGCAGCAAGCCTGAGGAAAGGCGATACGGCCGCCGGTGACAGCGTTAAGCCGCGCCACGTAGTGGCAGCTTCCATGCTCGCTGTCGAGCAGGCTTCGACAGAAGCATCTGATTTTGCTGCCGCGTGCAGGCTAATTCATGATAGCGGCATCTCCATGCTGGTGGATATCTACGACGAGCAGTGCGTGCTCTGCAGCGTCACGCGCCCCTTCAACCTGGCTCCGCCACCCAAGGTGGATGTGAACAGGCTCTTCGAGCAGATATCAACGCGCGCACCACTCACGGGAATCTGAAGGCAACAGACTCAACAAGGCTCTCTTGCTGACAGGAACCTGTGAGCCGGATGCTTTTGTAGCCCCAGGACCAGCGGCTCACTCTTGTGATGCCGCGCTCTGGTGCCACCACCATTAACCAGATTGCTTGAGAGGACAAACATGACCGACACACACCTGAACTGCCCGGCTTTGCGGGTAGTGATGATGCCCGGGGACACCAATCCGGCGGGCAATATTTTCGGTGGACATATCTTAAGCCTCATCGACATGGCCGGTGCGGTCGAGACCCAGCGGATCTGCAGAAATCGTTTCGTTACCGTCTGCATGCAAGAGGTGGTCTTCAAAAAGCCGGTTCGCGTGGGAGATGTTCTCACCTGCTGGGCACGGGTGACGAGAATCGGCACCACATCAATCACAACAGCTGTTGACGTGGAGGCGGAGCGCAACGGCCGCATTATTCCCGTCACGACGGCAACAGTGGTCTATGTGGCTGTCAACGACAGGGAACGTCCTGTAGCCCTGCGGCCGCGTAAAGGTCATAGGAAAGACGGTTGTTGCCTACAAAAGAAGTCTCCTGTTCCAGCCGCTCGAAAACAAAAGCTCCAGCAGAATTCAAACTGAGAGTGCTGGCGGCCGCTTCCGCTGCGCCCAAAATTGATAGTCCGGGCAGGGAAGGCTCCATCGCCTCCCCGCCCGGACTTGCGCCGCAAGACGGGCAATCATGGCCGCGGTGCGGGAATCACTTCTTCAGCGCGGGTATCGATAGATGCGCAGATCATCGCAAAGGACTGTCTCTCCAGCCTGTTTGCGAATTAAAGATCGTTGTATTGGTTTTTATAGTAAATCAATCATCTTGACGTAAATTGTCGCTGCAGGGTGTGCCTGTCGTGATCACCGGGCTGCAACTATATGGTGCCTCGCAGGGAAATGCGTGGCAAGCCGCTCGGCACCATATAGCTGCTCGCCCGATGAACGGAGACACCCGGCAGTGAATGTTTACATCTTGACCAGAGGCGCCGAGGTAGAGTTCCGGTGCTACCTTTGGTTGCGCGACATTCTCTGTGATACAGATCTACATCACCTGCCAGAAGGCTCCTGTCCCAGAAAGCTTATGAACTCCTGGCGCAACTTGTAAATGGCTGCAGAGTCTTCTGGATTCACCCGACCTGCAGCCATGGCATCGTGCCCGCCACCTTGCCAGCGGGCAGCCAGCTCCCGCAGGCTAGTCTTGCGATCCGTGGTTCGGAAAGAGACATACCCGTCCCCGCGCACCACGCAGATATATCGGAAGTAATAGCCCAGATCGGCCATCACGCCACGATGAATCTCAGGACGCTTGTCTTTTAGAACCATGAATACCGCATCATCGTCCTGATAGTACTCGGCCTCCCGCAGAGCCTTGATTGTATCGGGGTCCTTGGGCACCATGAGCTTGCGCTGGATCTCCTCCAGCTTCTGATCGGTCAGGCAGTGCTTTCGCAGCTCGCCCAGAGCATCAATCGCCTGAGCCGGCTCGTTCTGCCTGAGCCAGAAGGTGTCCGTTAGAATGCTGACCACCAGAATTGGCTCATAGATGCGGAATCTCTGGATGAGGACGCACCCGCAAGAGGGCCCCGACTGGATGCAGCCGCCATCATCATCGCGCGGGCCAGTTTTGCCGATATGGTGATCGATGGTGTAGACAGGGACAGCGCGCGGATCAAAGCCAAGCCGGTCGGGCTGCCCGTCGACAATGACAATCTCGTCCGGTCGCCACGGTTTCAGTATTGCATCGTAAGCTGCCTGCAGGTCGGGAGTAGTCAGCCGCTCGCTGGCAAGCTCGCGACAGGCCGGGTGTAGATCTGCAGGCTCCAGAACCCACTGGATCTGCGGATACATAGCGACGGTCGGCAGAGTATATGCCTGCCGCCCACGTTTGCGCAGGTACACAATGAGTGCCTTTGTGCAGGACACCGAATCCCCATCGACTGGCTCGATTGGGCCGACCACCAGCGTCCGACGACGCCAGTTCCTGCTCTTGGATGACCGGGCGCGCCACCATTTGAGAATGTTGAACATGACCAAATCCTTCTTTTGTGGAGGCCCCGATCCAACCGGAGATCCTCTAGCAGACCTTCTAATTTTCCCAGGGAAGGCAAGAGCCACAAACCGTTATGACTCAGTCATCCCCTTTCCCCTTCTCATAACTGCGGCACTCAAGGCGCCTCTGTCGGCGATCCCTGCGGTGCTGCTGGCTCTTGCTGCCCCCATGCACACCGCCGCGGAAAAAGACTCCGCTATCAAGCTCAGCCTCGCGGCGAGCAGCTCGATCCATCATTAGCTGATCCTCAGCGCTAATGCGGATTCTCATTCGCTCCTTGTCCGACTTGCGCATCTGCACAGCCTGCATCTTACCGCCCTTGTTTCTCTTAGCCATGGTATCTCTCTTTCGTAAGTAATGGACCTGGAGATCCCAGGATTGACCCCGCGCCTTGTCCGTCCTCAGCGTCTCTCATGAGAACCAGATCATCGCAGCGCTGCTCTTCTGAGTCTCAGCGAGAAACTGCAACAAGTAAAGCAGGAAGTTGATGAAGTCTAGATAGAGAGACATGGTGAGCCGGATGGCGGCTTCCCAGCTGTTCTCAGAGACGGACAGCCGCCAGAAGTCAAAGATGAAATAGCCAGCGAACACCACCATGCCAATCAGCGAATGAACGATGTTCACCTGCCGGCTCATGCGCACAAAGATGCCGATCACACCGAAGATGACCAGGCCGAACAGCGCCAGGAAGAGAATCCCTCCCAGAAAGCTGAAGTTGATGCCCGACAGGGCGCCAATTGCTCCGCAAACAGCCATTACACCGCCGGTGCCCACGTAGGCCAGACAGACCGTCTGCCAGCCCAGGCGCTCGACATACATCGCTATGGCAGGACCCAGTAACAGACCGGACACAAAGGTCCAGGCCATGAGGAGGCTGATGCCGATGGCAGGATGAGCCGAGGCAGCCAAGAAGACACCGATGGCGCCCCCGATGAAGAGGATCGACAAACCTATGAAGGCGCCCAGCGTCCGAATGCCGCGGCCTACGTATGTTCCAACCCCACCTACGAGCATACAGCACATGAGCAGAAGAGCTACTTTCCCGAAAAGAGGAAGCATCTACAGGTTCTCCTTTTTTGGACAATTTGTGGCAAGGCAGCAGCCCGGAGCAACCAGACGCCACCTGGTGATAACATCGGCAAACAGCATGCAAACGATGCTGTTTGCGAGAATGCTTGCTCGTTGCTTCCCGATTATCTGGTCGCTAGTCTAAGTTC
>CAYPBX010000299.1:0-4175 GCA_964409075.1 uncultured Candidatus Obscuribacterales bacterium | reverse complement strand
TCCCTGGCAAGCTCAGTGACGTTGTCGAAGGTTTCACCGCCGCGGGCGAAAAAAGTATTAGCTGTGCCTACGGTTGCCTGAGCTCGCACAGCCATCTTGCCGATCTCAATTGATGTCCTGTTGACGTTCTCGGTAGCCTCGGCTATTCGATCCATGTTTGTATTCAGCTTGGCTGATGCCTCGTTGATGTTCTTTACAGCCTCGCCTGAGTTTTCCAGCGCTTCTGCCAGGCTGATACCGGCTTTATCGGACTTGACCGAAGCCATTGTTGCCTGTATCTTGCTGACAATCTCATTTAAGACCAGCTCTACCCTGACAGGGTCGTTGCCGACGAGTACAGCACCTTCTGCGATCGGCTCCGGAAAGGGATTGCCTGCCTTGTGCTCCGGAAGAGTGATCTCGATGTATTTTGCTCCCACCAGCCCCAGCGTTTGAATTGTTATGGTCGAGCCCTGCGTGACGACCACGTTCGGCGCGGTTATCTTGAGATGCACCAGCACCTCCCCCTTCTTGACCAGGTCGATCCCCTCCGCGTTGCCGACGCGCACGCCGTTAATATTCACTGTGGCGTTCTTGGGCAGCCCAGCCACATCGTGGAACTTGACTGTAAAGCGCTGTGGCGTGTGGAAGAGCGAGGCGCTTTTCAGCCATCCCCAGCCATAAAGTAGAAGGATAAGGGCTATGAGAGTAAAAAGCCCGACCCGGAACTCATAGTTGGGCTTGGCCGGCAGGCTGGTGTATCGCTGCAGCGCAGCCCCGGCAGCCTCAGGCTGCTCCTGTCTCCATCGGGCCTTCTCTACTACCATGGGCAAACTGCCTGATGTAGGGGTTTTCTGATTCCATCGCCTCGCCCGGCTTTCCTTCCCAGACAATCTTGCCGGCGTGCACCAGTACTGCTCGGTCTGCTGTTCTAGTCCAGGTTGAGTACTGATGGGTTACAACGATGGATGCTGCCTGGAGCTTGCGCTCCAGTTCAATCATATAATCTTCGATGATTGTAGACATTACAGGATCCAACCCTGTTGTGGGCTCATCGTAGAGAATGATTTTTGGGTCATTTACGATTGCCCTGGCAAAGCTGGTTCGCTTCTGCTGCCCGCCGGAAAGCTGCGTCGGGTAAGCGTCTATGTATTCAGCCAGGCCTACCAGCACCAGCTTTCCTCGAATTATCCGCTCCTCCGCCTCTGCAGTCAGCTTGCGGGAGCGCAGGGCCAATGCCAGGTTTTCTCTTACAGTCAGCGAGTTGAGCAGCGCTGAGCTTTGAAAGACAAGCCCTATCTCGTCTGAAGCCTTGTAGATCTCCCCGCCGTCGGGGGTGAGCAGCCCGCAGAGGTGCCTGAGGATGGTGGACTTTCCGCATCCGGAAGGTCCAATTATGGCCAGCATCTCTCCTGGATAGACAGCAAAGCTGACTCCTGATAGAACGGTCCGGTCATCAAATGCCTTGGCTAGATCGACGACCCTCACCATCGGCTCGCGATAATCCTTGCCCGCCGGCTCCTGGCTTGTCGTCTGGCTCATTAGCGTGGCGCGTAAGTAAAGGAGGTGACGATGTAGTTAAAGACGAAAATGAGCGTCATCGTCCAGACGATGGCGCGCGTGGTTGCAATACCGACATCCTCTGCTCCGCCACGGGTGGTCAGGCCGATGGCGCAGGACATAATGATGACAATTGTGGCGTTGATGAAGGATTTTGTGAAATGTACGGAGAAGTCTCTGTCCAGAATCGTCTGTTTGACCGAGTCGAGAAAGGTCTCCGGCGGTAGATTGGCTGCTGCCTGTGCGATGACAATACCGGCCAGCAAGCCGATAAACATGGCATAGATTGACAGCACCGGCATCATGAACAGCCCCGCCACATATCGGGGCACAACCAGGAACTCGACCGGGTCGATGCGCATTACCTTGAGCGCGTCTATCTGCTCGGAGATCATCATGGTCGTCAGCTCTGCTGCGATGGCCGACCCGACCCGGCCTGCTACCATGACCCCGGCTGTGATCGGTCCAATCTCCCTGATCAGCGCCAGCGAGACCACGCCTCCAATTGCCGTGTCTGCGCCGAAGAGCACCAGCTCTCTTGATATCTGCAAGGACATGGCGAAGCCGGTGAAGATGGCTGTGACACCGACGACGACGAACGACTTCACGCCGATCAGGTACGATTGACGAAAAGTCTCTCTCCAATCGACCTTGCACCTGACCATGTAAGCCACGGTCTGGAAGAGAAGAACCATGGCGTAGCCGCTTAACTGCACACCGGTGCCGAACCAGCTCTCCAGGAGGTAAAGTGGGCTTCTCGGTGCTCTCGTCTGTCGGGTCGCGGAGGTCATAGCGAACATTTTATAGGCAGGGATTGAGCCCGGCGGGTCTTGGGCAGGCAGATAAACTATTTCCAACTCTGGTTTTTAATCGCTCCGCCCTCGGCTACGCCTGCGCTCCGCTGGCCACTGAGCGTGATCTTTGGTGGGCCTTGTGGCTCTTGGGGATCTCCTTTTTCCAGCCCAGTGGTGATCTCCGCAAAGTGGCTGTAGAGGCTGGCCTGGGCAGGGGTGATCTCCCCAGTGACATGTTTTTGTCTCAAAAGCTATAAGTGAGAGCACAAGAGCCTGCGTTGGCTAGTTTAGGAACCCAGTTGGCGTTGGGGGTAGTAGATTTCCATGGACCTCTCTTTCGATCTCTATGCCGAAAGGGCGCTTCAAGACCGGGGGATTGACCGGAGAGCAAGCCGGGCGTTTGCACGCGAGATCAATCCTTTCGAGATGCGCTCTATTCTTGAGCGGACTCAGACTATTGCTCCTGGCGACAAAGTCTCTCTGGCTTCCGTCTCCCTTATGGTCGGTGCACCACTTTTCTTCATGGGTCTGGGTGCCGCGGCCTTTCAACTGTTTGACTGCATGGACCGCAGCAACCTCCAGCAGATTTTGGAGAAGAGAACAGGAAGAAAGTTTCAGCCCGCGCTTTTCGGCCGGGGGGTCTTTGGCGGCTTGAGCATGGATAATTGTGCGGCTGCGGCTCCCTGTGCGACTCTCGTAGCTATGGATGCGCACGGCTATTGGTCACCGGGCAGCCGGGCAGCGAAAGGAAAGGCAAAGGAGCTGGATGAGGCCTGGCGGAGAAGGGAAAGGATGCTTCTCTCGCAAAGAGGCCATGGGTTTAAGCAGGGGTACTTTCTGGCAGCCGGGCGTTCCTGGGTCAGGGCCAGCAAGCTCTGGAAGCATAAGCGCTTGATGGAAGATCAACTTGAGAAGCTAAGCCAAACTGGTGATGGAAACGCCTTGAAGATCATCAGCCGCCTGCGCTCGTCAATCGATCGGCTGGACAAGGAGCTCAAGCGGCTGGGCTGTTGAATTGATATGCTGTTCTCCAGGCGGTGTGCCACTGCTTCAGGCTAGTGTTTCTGCTAAATCATCTGTGGTGGCAGTAGTAGACACCGTGTAAGGCGACAGGCTGTCCTACCAGAGTTTGATGACAAGACTGAGCCTGCGGGCGAGTGCATTTGAAGATACCAGAGCATATAGTATGTAAAACGCAAACAATGAAAATGATTAGGTCCTGAAAGCCAGCTTGTCGCGAAAACCCTAAACTTGACCTGCAGGGCAGAGGGTTTTCGCGACAAGCTGGCGTACGGTCAACGCTTCATAATACTGCTGAAGCCGTCATAGGTGCGGGTGAACTCCTCCACCGACATAGAGGCAGTCTTGTCGTCCATGCCTTGATCGCGCCACCAGACACCATCTTTGATTTTCTGCTGTTCCTCTCCGGACAAGCCTGCCTGATCGCGGATGGTGACAAACCCCCAGTTGGAGGTATGTTTGCTATCGGGCGACAGCTTGCCCGGTCGATAGGCAATAATGCTCGCCTCATGGGCGCCTCCGTACTTAAATACGGTAGCAGGCAAGCGATGGTCTGCAAGCGAGTGCTTGAGCTGCGCATGCACAGTCGCCGGGTCGCGCGGACTACCGTAGAGCTCGAGAAAAAGAGGCTCGATGATGGTCGCCAGGATCTCTGCAATCGGGCCCTTGATTGTTCCTTCATCCAGCACGGACAGGGTTCTGGCAAGATTATGCAGGCAGGGACCGAACAGCTCATCGATAAACTTATCGCCGGAGCCATCTCCACCAGGTCCGAATCTGCGGATGAGCTCGGCGAGGATAGTACCGACCTCCTCTTTAATC
>CAYPBX010000298.1:0-4181 GCA_964409075.1 uncultured Candidatus Obscuribacterales bacterium | reverse complement strand
GTCCGGATCGCGCTCCTGCACGATTGGTGTCGTGTAGGTATGCGATCCCATAGGCACCTTCCAGTGCCCGCTCAGACGACGCCCCAGGCGATCGACAAACTCACCTCCGGGAGCGATGTTTGGAGCGCTCTCACCGTCTGACGTGCCCAGGCAGTCTGGGTGACCTCTATGCTCGGCTTCTCTGGCTTCAGGTGAATTCTTGTCTACTACCACGGCAATGTAAGGGTTGTACCAATGCAGCGCGGCAACAGGTTGGGCCAGCTCAGAGTCCTTAAGAAAGGTAACTGTGCAGCGATGCTTTATGCGGCGATGGCGCGATGTGGTGCGGTTGGCTGCCTGAAATATGAAGGTCCATTTTTCATCGCTCGCCACGGGCACTGCGTGACCTTCAGGGAAGGCGAAGTCGGTCTGCCCCTGAGTTAAGGTCATGAGGCGGGCGTTGCCGCTAAGCTGGGCATCGGGAAAGGCTTGCCTGCGAAGCGCCTGATTTACGTCAAGATTCAAGTGGCAGATGAATTCTGCAGTCGGGAGCGGCTTGTCCTTTTCATCGAGCACATCGATTTTGATCCCTTTGAACCAGAGTAGCTCCCGCCTGGCACCAGTGGTGTCGACCAGTCCCAGGGCATTACCTTTGCTCGTGTCCCGGCTGGCGCCCATCATGGCTGGACCACCACCTGAATTGCCTTCCACGAAGCTAACCATCGACTCTGGGAGGAGAACACGCTTGGATTTGATCAGATCGGCCACCTTGAGCGTCTGAACGACGTACGGGCCCTCCATCGACCGGTACTTGCGATGCAGGTCGAAGGGCCCGACGATGATCTCGGCTATATGGAGCGAACCCCCTTCCGGACCACCGGTTTCAGCGGTGCCTTGTCCGGCACGCCTGGTTTTGGCGCAATCAGCCGGGATGCTGCCCCAAAAGCATGTGGGAAGGAGTACCAGAATGAACACCCAAAGCGTCTTTATTGTGGCTGGTGAAAGGATGGGTTGCATGGCGCAAGTGCTCTAAAGGCGTACTGCTGTTACGAGTATAGCTGACCATCCGCGCTCGGGTTACCTGGCGCTCCGCTCCCTGAGCGTAAGGTTCAGGAGGCGTTCTAATCCCAGGGCCCGCGCCCTGATGGAGACTACCACTGCCCGTAGGGCATGAACATTTAAGTAGTGACATGTAAATGATATTTCGTTGCCGCTATGCCGGAATAAGGCCAGACAGATTAATATTCATCGTATATTTTGCGCATAAAGGTGGTAATCATACGTAGGCGGCTTCTGGAAATCCTTGACACCGCAGATGGCCTGTAGTCTAATGAGGCTGTGGCAGCGGGACTTGAGCTAAAATTGGCGACTGTGCCGGTTGAGACAGACCTGGTCTTAGGCTGCCGGCGTATTTTAGAGGTCAGGGAGAGCCTGGCAGGCAAGAGCTTGACCTATCCCCGCGGGAGCCTGGATGCGAATTACTGAGATCGAGCTTGATAATTTCAAGTCTTTCGGCAGGCGCACAGTCATTCCTGTACTGGACGGCTTCACCACTATCTCCGGTCCCAACGGTGCGGGCAAGTCCAACATTGTCGATAGCCTGCTATTTGCTCTCGGGTTGACCTCGACGCGTTCTATGCGTGCCGAGCGGCTGCCTGACCTTATCAACAACCTTACCGGCAAAAACGAGGCAAAGGTTGCAGTCAGGTTCCAGAATGGTGCTGGAGAGAAGATTGAGGTGTCGCGCCGTGTACGTGTCAAGGATAACGGCTACTCAAGCACATATACATTGAATGGCAAGGTGTCCACGCTCACCGAGATCCACGATACCCTCACCGGATATAAGCTCAGCCCCACAGGATTCAACGTGATCATGCAGGGCGATGTGACCGGAATCGTAACCATGAGCCCGACGGACAGGCGGCGCATAATCGACGAGCTGGCAGGAGTGGCTGATTTCGACCGGCGCATCGATCAGGCCAACCAGGAGCTGGAGTCTGTCGGCGAACGCATCGAGCATCAAAGGATTATCCTGGCTGAGATAGGAGCACGGCTTGAGGTTCTGCGCACGGATCGCGACCAGGCCCTCAAGTATCTGGATCTAAAGAGTGAGAAGGAAGAGATTGAGCGGAACCTGATTTATGTTCGCCTGGCCGATCTTGACAAGAAGGCGAGCGCTTACAGGGCAGCGATAGCCGGGCTGGATGCCAGGCAAGAGCAGCTTAAGCAGGCTTTGACCTCCAAGGACGAGGAGCTGCTCAGGCTTAGAGCAGCAATCGGCAGTCTGGATGCCGAGATTACCGAGAAAGGCGGCAACGAACAGCTCCTTTTGCGGCAGGAGCTGGAGATGAGGCGCGGAGAGCTTACCAGGGAGGAGAACAGGCTCTCTAACCTGGAGGCTGTAATTGCCGAGAAGAACAAGCTGTCAAAAGGCGTCAAGAGCGAGATTAAATCCGTTGAGAAGCATCTATCCGGGCTGGCCAGGGACAAGGATGAGAGTCTGGCGGACCTGAAGGCAGTCGAGATGGTGCTCATGGAGAAGGAAGGGGCGCTGGCAGCCGTAGCAGCGGAGATTGACGTTATACGCAAGGAGAAGGATCGCTCCACAGACAAGGTCGCCGGTCTGCATGCAGAGCTTGAGGGCTTGCGCGATCGCAAGCATAAGCTCGAGGTCAAGCGCACGGAGCTTGCCACCAAGAGGGAGTCGCTCGAGAAGGAAGTCAAAAATATCCGCAGCCAAGCCACGGATGCTATCGGTAGATCAGCTTCTACCAGGGGTCTTGTTCAGGATCTTGCAGTCCGGCATCAAGATGCAGAGGCGCTGGTGCTGGGGATTGAAAGAACAATCAGGCAGCTGGAATCTGAGATTGAGAGCACCGGAGAGGAGATTGAGGAGAAGCGCAAGCAGCTCGAGTCGCTAAAAGGAAGGTTCATTGAGATCAAGGCGCACAAAGAGGTGACAGGCGAGGCTGGTTATGGTAGAGCGGTAGAGGCCATTCTCGCTGCTGGTTTTCAAGGAGTCTACGGCACCATCGGACAGCTCGGTAGCGTGGGCAACAAGTACAGGCTGGCCTTGGAGATAGCCATTGGGCCGCGCCTGGGTCATATCGTCGTAGCAGACGATGTGATTGCCCGGGATTGTATTCAGTTCTTGAAGCAGCACAAAGCTGGCCGAGCTACCTTCGTGCCTTTGAGCAAGATCTCTGTGCAGGCGCCGGGTCTTCTTCCGGCGCGTCCCGGGGTGATTGATTTTGCTTACAATCTGGTAGATTTCGATGCGCGTTATGCCCGCGCGTTCCAGTACGCCTGCGGACAGACGATCGTGGTCGAGGGGATGGATCAGGCGCGGGCTCTAATCACGCAAGCGCGCATGGTGACACTTGAAGGTGAGCTTTTTGAGAGATCAGGCTCGATGACCGGCGGCACGGACGGCAGGCATCAACTTCACTTCTCCAGCCGCGGCGAGGGTGATATCAACGTATTACAAGCAAGAGCCGCAGCGCTCGAGGAGGAGATTGGCAGCCTCAAGGAGGCGATGACTGAGCTGGCAGCTCACCTCAATCAGGAGCGTTTCAGGCTGGATGAGGCGCGCGCTGAGCTGGCGGCACAGAAGTCCGAGCTCGATCGTAAGCGTGAAGAATCGGGCAAGCTCGATCATGAGATTGAAAGCTTGAAGCCTAAACTTCGGGACGCAGGCGATCAGATTGAGGCGATCGACGGGCAGCTGGCGATCATCGACCAGGAGCTCTCGGCTCTAGGCGAGAAGATCGCCTGCTTGCACGAGGAGCTGACGACAACGACCGCTAAGGGCAAGCGCAGCGAGCTGGAGAGGCTGATCGCTGAATCGGAGGAGCTGCGCGAGGATCTGGATGCCACCTATGCCAGTGCCAAGGAGGTGCAACGCCAGATCGACAAGATTGAGACGGAGGAGCGCCTGGAGAAAGGCAACCAGGAAAAGCTGTCCAGCCAGCTGGAGTCTTTTGTCTGTGAGATTGATCTTGCCTTGGCCCAGAAACCGGCGCTTTTAGAGGGGCTCGAGCAGATCAAGGCAGCGATTGGGCAGCTGGAGTCCAGGGTGAGCGATATCTCTGCCGAGCTCGACAGTCTGCATAAGAAAAAGGATGCTCTTTATGAGTCGGTAACCGCAGGCGAGGTCGACAAGACCAGGATCGATGAGGAGATCAAGCACCTAGCCGAGGAAC
>CAYPBX010000297.1:0-4187 GCA_964409075.1 uncultured Candidatus Obscuribacterales bacterium | reverse complement strand
TGCTGCCTACCATGGGCGGTCAGACAGCGCTGAATGTGGCGGTGGAGCTGTCCGAATCCGGAGTTCTGGAGAGGTATGGCGTGGAGCTAATCGGCGCCAGGCTGGAGTCCATCAAGCTGGCTGAGGACAGGGAGCTTTTTAAAGCCAAGATGATCGAGATCGGTCTTGATCTGCCCCGCTCGGCTGTGGCCAGGAAGCTCTCCCAGGTGGATGAGCTGGCAGCGGCGATCGGCTTCCCGATTATCATCCGTCCGGCATTCACATTAGGTGGTGCTGGCGGTGGCATCGCCTACAACCAGGAGGAGCTTAACCAGATTGCTCTCTGCGGACTGAACGCCAGCCCTGTTGGCGAGATACTGCTCGAGGAGAGCGTGATCGGCTGGAAGGAGATAGAGCTGGAGGTGATGCGCGACAGGCTGGATAATGTCGTCATCATCTGCTCGATTGAGAACCTGGATCCCATGGGAGTGCACACCGGGGATTCCATTACGGTCGCTCCCGTCCAGACGCTCTCGGATGTCGAGTATCAGCAGCTCAGATCTGCTGCCATACGCGTAATGCGGGCTGTGGGTGTAGACACGGGCGGATCGAACATTCAGTTTGCGGTTGATCCCGTAAGCGGGCGTTATGTTGTCATCGAGATGAACCCGCGCGTCTCGCGCTCCTCGGCCCTCGCCTCGAAAGCGACAGGCTTCCCGATTGCAAAAATTGCCGCCAAACTGGCTGTTGGTCTGACCCTGGCTGAGATTCCCAACGATATCACCAGGGTTACGCCGGCATGCTTCGAGCCCAGCATCGACTATGTCGTCACCAAAATCCCCCGCTTTAACTTCGAGAAGTTCGCCGGTTGCGACAGGACGTTAACCACGCGCATGAAATCCGTGGGCGAGGTGATGGCTATCGGGCGCACCTTTCAGGAGTCGCTGCAAAAGGCGCTTCGTGGGCTCGAGCTTGGCCTTTCCGGCTTTGCTGGTGTTGCCGGGCGACTATGTGGAGATGATCTCGATTGGCGGCGGCGTCTTTCGGTTCCTACCCATCACCGGCTCACCGACATTTATGGTGCATTTGATGCCGGCTTCTCGCAGGCTGAGGTTAAGGAGCTCAGCGCCATCGACCCCTGGTTTCTGGACAATCTCTACGAGCTCTGGCAGCAATCTAAAAGGCTGGCGCTTTCCGACAAGCCGCCGGAGGCGCTTGACACCGAGTATCTCAGATATCTGAAGCAGCTTGGTTTCAGCGACAGGCGCATCGCCGAGCTGCTCTCAAAAGCAGGTCGCACGGTAAGTGAGGAGGAGATTTTTCAGATTCGTCAGGACAAAAAGGTTCTGCCTGTCTATAAGATTGTCGATACCTGCGCTGGGGAGTTTGCCTCAGCTACGCCTTATCTTTATTCGACCTACGAAGAGGAGTCGGAGGTGCCGCCTTCCGACAAGGGTAAGATCATGATTCTCGGAGGCGGACCTAATCGTATCGGGCAGGGAATCGAATTTGATTACTGCTGCGTGCAGGCTAGCTTTGCTATTCGGCAGCTCGGCTTAGAGTCGATAATGGTCAACTCCAATCCAGAGACGGTCTCCACAGATTATGATGTTTCCGACCGGCTTTACTTCGAGCCGCTCACCCTCGAGGATGTATGCGGCATAGCCGCTTATGAGAAGCCTCAGGGCGTGATCGTGCAGCTGGGTGGTCAGACTCCGCTCAATCTGGCGCGCGCGCTCGAGGCGCGTGGTCTTACAATTCTCGGTACAGCAACCGAGTCTATCGACCGGGCTGAGGACAGGCAGAAGTTTGCGCTGCTCATACAAAAGCTGGGGCTGCGCCAGCCACCCTGGGCTGTCGCGCGTGCACCGGAGGAGGCCCTGGCTATGGCGGAGAAGGTTGGCTACCCGGTGCTGGCTCGCCCCAGCTACGTTCTGGGCGGGCGGGCGATGAGGATCATATACTCAAAAGAGGAGCTGGAAAGCTGGCTGGCTTCCGGTTTTCGCATCGAGCCCGAGCATCCGGTGCTTCTGGATAAGTTTCTGGAAGGCGCAATCGAGATAGACGTGGATGCTATCGCCGATGGTGACCAGACCATCATTGCTGGCATCATGGAGCATATCGAGCAGGCCGGCGTGCACTCCGGCGACAGCACCTGCGTGCTGCCGGCTCAGAGCCTGCCGGTGGCAACACTCGATGAGATTCGGGCTGCAACCTCAGCAATTGCGCAAGAGCTCCACGTTGTCGGCCTCCTCAATATACAGTTTGCCCTCCAGGAGGGCAAACTGTATACCTTGGAGGTCAATCCCAGGGCCAGCCGTACGGTGCCCTTCGTCTCCAAGGCTACGGGGGTTCCCTGGGCAAAGCTGGCAGCAAAGGTGATGACAGGCAAGAAGCTCACCGAGCTCACTCTCGCCGACAGAATCCTGCCGCCGCATGTCTCGGTGAAGTCGCCTGTAATTCCCTTCAACAGGTTTCCTGGGGCGGAGATCTCGCTGGGACCGGAGATGCGCTCAACCGGTGAGGTGATGGGCATCGCCTCGCAGTTTGGCCTTGCTTTCGCCAAGGCTCAGCTGGCAGCCGGCAACGATCTGCCCACGTGCGGGCGGGTGTTTATCAGCGTCTCCGATGCCTATAAACCGGATGTGGTGCCGGTGGCGCAGAGCCTCTATCAGCTTGGCTTCGAGCTGGTGGCAACCCGCGGCACGGCTTACCAGATACGCTCGGCTGGAATTCCTGTGGTCACGGTCAACAAGGTTTCCGAAGGCCGGCCCAACCTGGTTGACAGAATCAAGAATCGAGAGATTCAGCTTGTCATCAATATACCTTCCGGACGCACTGCGCATGCAGATGATCAGGTGATACGCTCGGCCTCGGTGAGCTACAACATACCTGTAGTGACAACATTGTCCGGTGCTGGAGCTACGGCCTCGGCCATAGCGGCTCTGCAGGCCGGCTCGCTGGCGGTAAAGAGCCTCCAGGAGTACCACCACAGCATCTCCTATTGGGAGAATGTGGATATGAGATCGCTGCCGCGCAAGGTGTGATCCGTGGCTGACAAGGACGACTATTCCCGTTACTACAGGCTGCTTGGCCTTGCCTCTGGAGCTCCCCCGGAAGAGATAAGGCATGCCTTCAGGCAGCTGGCCAGACTCACGCATCCCGACCAGTTTCAAGGCGCGCTGGCCAGAGTGGCAACAGCAAGGTTTCAGGATATAAGTCATGCCAGGGATGTCCTCATCAAATACTGGAGCGAGCACAGCTTGCCGCCGCCCTTCCCAGGTTCCTCTGACGCTCTGCCTGCAGAAGAGATCGTGAGCTGGAGAGACGATGATGGGCGGGAGCCTGATTTGGCTGCCGATGTGGGCGCACCTGCGCGCACCTTTGGACCTGTGCCATTTAAGCGAGATCTTCTGCACCACTTTCTGGACTTCCTGGAGGCCGTTGAGCGCAGCCGTTTCAGTGAGGCAGGCGGTGCAACGGTCTCCTTCGTCCTCATTTTTATGGTTGCTGTTGCAGCCGCTGCGCCCCTGGAGCTTCTGGCCGGCGCCTTTCCGGCTCTGTCTGTTACCAGGCTGGTTGGGGCCTATATCTGGCTCTTGCTATTTTCTCTTACAACCGCCGGCATCCTTGCCTGGCTGATACCGTACTACCGCATTTACCGCGTGCTGGAGCATCCGTTCATTGGAGGCAGCTACCTGCCTGCTAAGGAGGTAATGCAGCGCGTGGCCTCGGCGCTGTCGCCCTCTAAGCAAGGGGATAGCTTCTGGGAGGAGTCGCGGCGCTTCTGGATCCCGGCTTCCGGCATTCTCTACAGTCGCTGGCAGATTCGCAGGCGACGATGGTTTTTCGGTATTGCCTTGGAATATACCCTCAGGCTCAATGTCCAGGTCCGCCAGGCTAGACGTGTCAGCGTTGCCTCGTTCTGGTTTGAGGTCATATCGGCAAGCCGGCTCTGGCAGCTTCCCCTGGCTCGGATTCTCGAGGTGACGGACAGCCGGCTCAGGAAGCTTATGGACAGCTAATAGTCGCCAATTCAGGCGCAGATAGAAGCTATAATGCAGCCTGTCTTCAGGGAGGTTGAGAAGTGGTTCAGGAGATCGCCTGTTATATCGACCATACGTTGCTCAGCCCGGCAGCCAGACGGGAAGTCATCTCCCGCTTGTGCTGGGAGGCTCGCGAACATGGCTTTTGTGCTGTCTGCGTGA
>CAYPBX010000296.1:1047-4197 GCA_964409075.1 uncultured Candidatus Obscuribacterales bacterium | reverse complement strand
GCCTGTTGCGCGTATGTCCGCCGGCACGCGCTCGAGCGCCATGACGGCCACAGCACCGGCGTCTTCGGCAATCTTTGCCTGCTCGGCAGTAACCACATCCATGATGACGCCGCCTTTGAGCATCTGCGGCAGCGCCCGCTTTACCACCTCGGTGCCGGTCGCTTTCTCCTTCTTTCCGTTTGTGTGGCTGTGAGTCTTCATGATCCGCCAACATTTCAAACTGCCGTCGGTATTGATTCTAAAACACTTGCTCCGTGAAACCACTCATTGTGTAGAACTCTTTCAGTTGCAGGAAGCCTCGCCCGCTGTAAATGCATTACCCGGCAGAGCACTGCTCCCGAAGTGGGTTTAGCCGGGACCGGTGCTGGAAGCAGCCTCGGCGGGCTTGATCTCGCTAATCCCGCCCATGTACGGGAGGAGGGCGTCAGGAATCTTCACTGAGCCATCGGGCCTCTGATAGTTCTCTAAAACGGCTGCCAGGCAGCGCCCGACAGCTACACCCGAGCCGTTCAACGTATGAGCGAAGCGCGGCTTTCCGCCATCGGCGGGCTTGTACTTGATGCTGGCACGCCTGGCTTGGAAATCACGGCAGTTGCTGCAGGAGCTTATCTCGCGATAGCGCGCCTGTGCTGGAAACCAGACCTCGAGGTCGTAGCATTTTGCTGCCGCAAAACCCAGATCGCCGCTGCAAAGAAGGCAGGTTCTATACGACAGGCCCAGAGCCTCGAGCACGGCTTCGGCATCGCGCGTAAGCGCCTCCAGCTCCGCATCTGAGCTCTCCGGCAGGCAGATCTTCACCAGCTCCACCTTGTTGAACTGGTGCTGGCGAATGTAGCCTCTGGTGTCCTTGCCGGCTGAGCCTGCTTCCCGCCTGAAGTTCGGGGTATAGCCGCACAGATATACAGGCAGCTCCTCCTCCGGCAGCGTCTCCTGGCGGTAGAGGTTGGTGAGCGGCACCTCGGCCGTGGGGATGAGATAGAGGTCGTCGTCCTGGCATTTGTAGAACTCGCCCTCGAACTTGGGCAGCTGTCCCGTGCCGACCAGGCATTCCCTGTTGACCAGAATAGGCGGAAATCTCTCCTTGTAGCCGCGCAGGCGGTGAGCATCGAGCATGAAATTGATGAGCGCACGCTCCAGATAAGCGCCGTTCTCGAGAAGGACCGTAAAGCGCGACTCGGCCAGCTTGACGCCAGCCTGAAAGTCGAAGACCCGAAGCGCTGCTCCCAGCTCCCAGTGGTGGCGGGGATTCTCAATTTGCGGCAGATCTCCCCAGCGTTTCACCTCCAGATTGGCAGTCTCATCGACCCCGGGGGGCACGCTCTCGTCAGGAAGGTTCGGCAGGGATAAGACGATCTCCTCCAGAGCGCTTTCCAGATCGTGCTTTAGAGCCTCCAGCCCCTCCCGGCGCCTCTTGATCTGCCTGGTCTCGGCGCGCAGAGGCTCCATATCCTGGGCTGGGACGGAGCCCTGCTTAAACATTTGCGAGATCTCGTTGGATCGCCGGTTGAGCTCCTCCCACTCCGCCTGGGCCTGGCGGTGGCGCCTGTCCGTTTCAATAAGCTCCCCGATTGACAGGTTGCCGTTGCGCCTGGCAAGCAAAGCCTTCACTTTCTCCGGCTGCTCGCGAATAAGTTTCAGATCAAGCATCGGTTGAACTTTTCATCCCTGTTGGTCGTATATACGCCAGAGCTTTGATTATAGCCCGAGGCGGGGTAGCGGCTGTGCAGGTAATGGGCAGAAGAGTCTTTCAGCTCAATGAGCGACAGAAAGCCGAGCTGGCTGGGCTCCCCAACTGGCGCCGGCGTCTCTGCCGCCTGGGAGAGCTGCATGCAGCGCTCTTCTACGAGTCGCTGGGCTATAAAGTAGCCGAGCGTAACTGGCGCGCCGGCAGGTTTGGCGAGATCGATCTCATCGTCAGGGGCAGCTCTGGGGAGACGGTGTTCTGCGAGGTGAAAAGCCGTTGCCGGCCAGGGGCAACAGGAAAGCCCGGGTCGGCTGGCGACTCCTGCAGTGCCTGTAGTCTTGAGGCTGCAGAGATCGTGAGCGCAGGCTTTGCTGCTATCGGTCCGCGCAAGCGGAGACGGATCGTTACAACCGCCCGAGTCTATCTAGCGCGGCACGAGGTTGGCGGTGTACCCTACCGTTTCGATGCCCTGGTGCTCGCCTACGATCTAAGAGCAGGCTGGGCTGCCGAGGCGACCTGCCCACAGCCGGAGATTATCTGGGTTAGCGATGCCTTTTTCTTCTAATGTCTACTTTTAAGCTGCCCGACGGGCTTCGTATTTCCCCCAGTGACGCGCTTGAAAGGCTTTGCTAGTCTTGATTGACAAAGATCTACCAATATGGCTTCAATGAAGCTTTCTCCCGGGCGATGCATGGAGGGCGATTCGATGTTAGCGGAGAAACTCAAGCGGCATGGTGACCGACAAGAGCAGGACCTGAGAACCCCACAAAGAACCTTCTCAGGCAACAACAGGCGCGCTATAAGCTTGATGCCGGTCCCATATGATGCCGGCAGCCATGAGATTGCCGAGACCAGGATGGTCCGTATGCACCATCTGCTCATCAGCATCGAGGGGCACCAGCGCACCAGCTGCCTGAAGGTGATTAATCCTCTCAAAAAGAGCCGTGCTGCTCTTCTCGTTTTCCGCGGGCGCGTGCTCGGCTCGGTCTACGGAAAGCGGGACCTGCCGGTGCAGTATATGGGTGCTGATGCCCATTCCAGAGCACTTGGGGAGTTGTCCTGCCCGGGCAACTTTCTGGATGCCTATCAGCTGCCCGAAGCGCTGGCAGCCGCTGCCGCCTCGCTCTTTCACGGCGATATAATCCAGCTTTCGCAGGAGCGGGATGCCGGGCAGATGCTGTCTGCGGCTTACGAAAAGCTCTCCGCATCCTGGATGCCGGGGGCCATTGTTGTCAGTAACGCCGACAACGAGACGGTCTCAACCGTCTACATGGCTGCCTCCAAAGTGGCTGGCGTCTATTCCACCAGCGACGGTTGGGTCGCTCCAGCGATCGAGTATGCGCGCACCTATATTCAGGCAACTGCAAACGCACAGGTAATGGCATCGATCCTGCCGATTAAATCTTTCGAAGATATTGGCAAACTGGGATTCAGCCTCACCGGGCTGGCAGACCGCCAGATAGACT
>CAYPBX010000296.1:0-1037 GCA_964409075.1 uncultured Candidatus Obscuribacterales bacterium | reverse complement strand
ACGATCCAGGCTCCCATATGGCCTCCAGTTTCGCCAGCCAGAAATACTACAGCGATGATCCTGAGCTCTTAAGAAAGTTTGTCGGTGCGTCTCCTGTCAACGGTCAGGCGTACAATATGCGGCGGCGGGGCGAGATGACACGCGTCCGCCATGCCCACTTAATTACACCCTAGGACCGTTTTTGCAGGTTATCTCCCCCAATTTGAGCCTCATGCCGGCAAGCGCTGAGGTAGACAGCCGCGGCCACCTTATCATCGGCGGCTGCGATACGGTGGATCTGGCTGATCGTTTCGGGACGCCACTTTATGTCCTGGATGAGGAGACGGTAAAAGCTGCAGCCCAGGCAGTCCTTGCTGGACTTTCCAATTACATGGACAGCCGGGTTCTCTATGCCGGCAAGGCCTTCCTCTGCCTGGCCATGTGCCATCTGGCCCGACGCTTCGGGCTCGGGCTGGATGTGGTCTCAGCTGGCGAGCTGGCAACTGCTTCCGCGGCGGGATTTCCGCCGGAGCTCATCTATTTGCATGGAAACAACAAGACGCAGGCCGAGATTGCTTCGGCGATGAGCCTGGGACCAGTGACAATCGTTGTCGACAGCGCCTCCGAGCTTAAAATGCTTACCGCAACAGCCCGCGCGGCAGGGAAAAGGCCACGAATTTTGATCAGGATGACACCAGGGGTAGAACCGGATACGCACCACCATATACGCACCGGACAGTCAGGCAGCAAATTTGGCGTACCGCTTGGCGAGGTAGAAGCACTGGCTGCCACAGCGCTTTATAATGCCGATTGTCTTGAGTTGGTTGGCCTGCATGCACATATAGGCAGCCAGGCTAGAGAGATCAATCCTTATCTCGAGATTGTAGAGATCATGGCTCAAATGGCCAGTATGCTCAAAGAGAGGCTAAACATCTCGGTTGCGGAGATTGACGTGGGCGGGGGCATCGGCATCGCCTACAGCAGTGCCGATCGACCTCCGGCGCTCTATGACTGGTCGAAGCGCATTGCCGAGCATACACAGTCTCAATTTGCCAGGC
>CAYPBX010000295.1:0-4198 GCA_964409075.1 uncultured Candidatus Obscuribacterales bacterium | reverse complement strand
ACTCTCGGCGCGCTACAACGGTAATTGAGCACCGCAGCCAAGGTGGAATTGCAGAATACATCTGGCTAATTGCCAAATTCACAAGAGGCCAACTGTGATCTGCATTTCAGTACCAGTCCTGCTTCAGCAGAGAAACCCTGAGGCTAGCATCCGTCCGAGACTTTCTGCTTTCTGCCGGCTTGGCGCTTCTGGGCGCCAAGCCGGTCTTCTTAATCCCACCGCCTCTCTTATGGCTGTAAATATTCACTGCCGAGCGTCTCCGTTCACCGGGCGAGCAGCTATATGGTGCCTCGGAGAGAAATGCGTGGGGCCGCTCGGCACCATACAGCTGCAGCCCCGCCCTGACCACGACAGGCACGCCCTCCAGTGACCATTTACTTATGGCTTCTCATAGTCCGAGTATTTATAGTACGTGATTTTCTAGTATATCGCACCGGCATGCAAAAGCAGGAGGTGGCGAGGTGTTCTAATCCTCGACACCTCCTGCAATAAACAGGCTACTTCGCTGCAGAAGCACCTGGCTCCCAACCTAGCACCTCCGCGGCGAGACCTGCCTGGCAAGCAAGTCCGCGGTAGGCAGCCTCGGCTTTCTGCGTTAACGATCCGGCGCGCTTAGAAGAAGCGTACTGACGCAAGATGTCATTCTGCACATCCCAAATATCGGCACCTACCGACAGCGCCTGTGCTCTTGAGAGCAGCTTACGCACTCGCCTCACATCCTCTGCCCGCAAGGAAGGCTCAGCCAGGAGAGACCGCGTCTCCCTGTCGAGCATGCCTGGCACAACGTGCCTCTCCCAGACCGCACGACCGGTGCCCAAACCCTTGTCGTTGCTCGGCGCTTTCGCCAGGTCAGCCACGAAGGAACTCTCCAGATCCTGGGGCGTGAAGCGCGCAGCCAGCATGATGGCTCTGGCAGCATAACGCAGATTCTGCACGGGCTCGACCCGGCTCAGCTCGTCGAAGAACCAACCGCAACTCGTGTACATGAACATGGCGAACCGCTGCATCTCCAGCAGCGCAAAAGCACGCTTTACCGAGCGTTCTGTCCGTTTACAGGAGAGATGCTGCCTTACAAACTCATCAGCAGATTCCCGGTTCAAGAGCACTTGAATATACTCGTCGCGGGCCTGCCAGAGATCACGGAAAAGCCTGGCACCGGACTGCTCAAAGATCCTGTCCAGATCGCCACGCAGTTTGTCGAGACTCTCGCGCAGAGGACGACGCCACTCTTGACTCGTACCGGCTTCGAACCGACAACCGCAATTGCTGCGCCAGCGCTCGACCCCATGAGAACAGCTCCAGGAGCTGGGCTCGCGAATCTCTACCTCCCAGCTGGCCGGATGAAGTTCCAGATATTGTCCGTAATTTGTCACGGCAATATTTTTGTCGGCGGCCAGCTCTTTGAACAGCCAGGCAAGGCACATGTCTCCGAAGGGGACGTGATGCCCGGCCGTCTCGCCATCGACGCCGATATGCACCAGCGGTGATTCATTGCGGGAGAGCTTGTCGAAAGCACTACGCACCCGGTTGCAGAGGCCCTCTCCGTTGGTCAAGGCCCCTCCAAATGCAACTGCGTGAGCAAGAGAGCCGTCGTAGAAGAAAAGGCTGATCGCCCGACCCGAGGGAAGCCGACAAACATATGCCCTCGACGTATCGATCTCACCCTGGCGCCAATCGCTCTCGGCGATCGGGCGCCAACGCCTGGCCTGTTGCGGCGCCAGGAGCGTGAACTTGATCCCTGCTTCCGCTAACGCTTCAAGCGTCGCAATATCTACTGCCATCTCCGGCAAGTGCATTCCTTCCGGAACTCGACCGAATCGGTGAATGAAATCAGCAACGCCCCAGAGCACTTGCGTGCGCTTGTCCCGGGCACCAGCCAACGGCATGATCATGTGATTGTAAGCCTGAGCGATAGCATTCCCGTGCCCGCCGCAACGCTCTACAGACAGATGATCTGCAACGATGATTGGCTTCAAACACTCCGGTGCGCTCTTCTGCATCCAGTTGAGTAGAGTGGGCCCAAAATTGAAACTCATCCAGCAATAGTTATTGCTCAACTGAATCACGCGACCTTCCGGGGAAAGAATTCGCGAGCAGCCATGCGGAGCATAACACTCACGCGCAATCCGCTCATTCCAGTCGTGGAACGGATGCGCTCCTGGCTGCTGCTCAATCATACCGAGCCACGGGCACTCCCGCGGTGGCTGGTAAAAGTGTCCATGAAAGATGAAATAACGTTTCATGCCATTACCCCCAGACACGCTGGCGACTGCCTTCTCAAGCAGCCGCCCCGTGCTCGATGAGTGGTTCCAGGAACAAAGGCGGTCTCTCACTCATGCCAACTACACTGCTCCGCTAGCAAACCTGCGGATCGCCCGAGTGGCGCATTCAGCTAGCAGAGCAGCTCCGAAGGCCAACGCATTCTCGTCTACATCGAAATCAGCACTGTGTGTCGGCCTGGCAATTCCATCCAGTGGCCTGGCACCCAGGAGAAAATAACATGACGCAACCTGCTGCGCGATGAACGTAAAGTCGTCTGATGCCATTTCTGGCTGGGATTCGAGCACCGCTCCCGGTGCCAGGAGCGCACGACCAGCCTGGCGTAAGATATCCACCACAGATCTGGCGTTTGTGAGCGGCGGCACAGATCGTGAGAACTTCACCTTGCAGCGACCACCAGGTGCTGATACGAGCCGGCAGGCCCGGCGAATCTCGCGACGCAATAGCTTACCGGTGGCTACCGCGAGGTAGCGGGTGATACCGGTCAGCACGACCTCATCGGCCATGATGTTGGCTCGGAAAGAGTTGCTCCTAACGCCAGATACGGTGAGCACGCGCCGCTGCAAAGGATCATGTTCTGGAGAAACGATCTTTTGCAGCAACTGCACCAGCTGGCAGGCCGGCAGGATGCAATCAATGCCATCCTGCGGATAGGCAGCATGGCTCGATCTGCCTGGGACAGTAATCTCAAATCGGTCCCCACCAGCCATCTGGGCACCAGTCCGCACTGCGATCCTGCCTGCCGGGATTCTCGTGTCGACGTGCAAGGCAAAGGCCGCAGACACATCTTCAAGTGCGCCGGCCTCAATCATCAGCGCTGCGCCAGACTTGCCATCCCGGTTGGCTGTCTCCTCGGCAGGCTGGAAAAGGAAGCGTGCCCTTCCGTACCGCGGACCATGTTTCGCCAGGAGAATCGCAGCCCCAAGCGCTGCTGCTACATGGACATCGTGCCCGCAGGCATGCATGACACCGTCATTGCAAGATCGATACCTTCTGTCCTCGACTTCCTTAATCGGCAGAGCATCCATATCAGCGCGAACAGCAACCGCCGGACCCTTGCCAAGATCGGCGATTACGCCCGTCCCGGCAACCCCTGTCCTCAACTCATAGCCATACTGGCAGAGAATATCGGACACCAGTCCCGCAGTAGCGGTTTCCTGAAAGCTAAGCTCTGGGTTTCGGTGAATTGCGCGCCTGATCTCGACAAGCCAAGGCAACATCAGGCGCGCACGCTTCAGAAAATCGCTTTGTTCCATTTCTGACATGCCCGGCTCCTGTATTAGGAAACCAACACTTGCATTGAGAACAATTCATCACGGATCAATGGTAGAGACCATGGGACCGGAGAACGGCCTTGGCAAACCGCGCATAGCAATCCTTGCGCTTTGAGCATGTACCGTGACCTTCCAGACCCGCCCGCACGGCCTGCGCCGTCGCGAGCGCATCACCCGACAACAGCCCTGCCTTCTCAAGTCCATCGAAAGCTCCCTCGAGGCCGGCGATCAGCGCCATCCACTTCTGGTCTGGAGTAAGGGAAAAGGTCAGCGCGTGAAAGCTGACCGGCTTCGGCTCGATGAGAGTGATTCCGCCTGTGGTGTCAGGATCGATGCCATCAATCTGATCGCAACGTCCCCCGCAAGCCAGATTCCACAAGAGTCTGCGCCAGAAGGATTTCTTGATCGCATCTTCTCCGACATCGCAAGCAACAATGGAGTCCGCCGGCACATGGAAGTGTCGCTTCAGAATACCGACCGGACAGCGTCCTTCATGGCTAAGTCCGCCGTCGAAAAGATACCCGCCGGCGAATGGAACCGCGTCGATAATCCCGGGCACGGCACAAGTAGCCCAGACCGCCTGCCCTACGGAAAGTCGAGCTTCCCCCAGTTGCTTATGGGCACCATTTTCAGCGTGCTCTTCT
>CAYPBX010000294.1:0-4207 GCA_964409075.1 uncultured Candidatus Obscuribacterales bacterium | reverse complement strand
GCACCATACCGAGCGACACGCCCAGGCACAGAGAATGTCTGGCTCTTTCAAGTTCCTGGCCTGTTTCCGGAACCTGCCATGAACCCTGGCCAATTACTGAAACATCTCTGCCGCTTGAACCGAAGGAGCAAAATCGCATCTTTGTTTCGACTGAAGAAAGGGCAATCTATGATACAACATACGACGCCAGACAGGCAGTCAAGGACTCGGGGGAATCGTAATTAATGGATAATTCGAAGACAGCCAGCCATCGCTCCTGCTCGCAGAGGGCACTGGCTCCATGCACAATTCAGGAGCTGCTTGCACCGGTCCGGGTCGCCACCACCAAGATAACGGTACTGGTGTCCGATGGCGATATGCTGATCGAAAAATCGGTCTCAAACGCCGCCGAGCTGGAGGCTCTTATTGCTGGCTACCCCTTCAGCTGGATCAACATAGAAGGGCAACAAGATACTGAAGTGATCGGGAGCTTGTGCACTCGATTTAAGTTGGCAGACCCTGCTTACAATCAGATTGTAACGCCTCAGGATTGCGCTGCCATTCAAGCGTTCGAAGAGGATTGCGTACTGACCATGCATTATCTAACCCTCAAAGAGCACATCGCGCTGGAGCAGTTGTCCGTTCTTCAAGTCGGCAACATGATAACCACAATTCACAACAATCCTTCTCCCTCTCTCAGCACCATCCAGGATGACATTCGCCGGCACTATCGCCTCATCCTTCCCCGGTGGCGGTTTTACCTGATGCAACGCCTGATCGAAAGCGCAATCGACAGCATTCAGCCGCTTCTGATGCTACACTCGCAAGATCTGGAGATTCTAGAAGGTAGCATACTGGAGAATCCGGATCCCGACATTCTGCATAACATACATGTCCTGCGCAAGGAGCTTCTCCTGCTCAAGCGCGTCCTAATTCCATTGAAGGAGATACTCCGCCAAGCTACGCGCGATTTTTCCTACTTCGGAACTGATGTGGACAATTCCGTCGCCAGAGAGCTCCACGCACATGCCGATCGTGCTCTGGAGTCAATTGAGTATTTTCTCTCGATCACCGCCGAGCTTATGAGCCTCCACATGTCCAGCACCAGCAACAGAATGGCCGAGATCACGACCATCCTCACCATACTGGCAGCCGTCTTCCTTCCCCCTACACTGATTACGGGCGTTTATGGCATGAATTTCTTCGAGCAAGAGCCCCTGGAACATGCCTGAGCTGCACTGGGACTATGGCTACCCTTACGCCATCCTGCTCATGCTCGCCATCCCGCTTTTGTTGCTTATCTACTTCTGGAAAAACGGATGGCTTCTAGTGTTCCACAAAAAGAGACACTAAGGGCTATTCTGGTATCATTCTGCAGCCATCGTGGGCCCAGCAAGGAAGTCAGCAGATCTGTTCATGGTCTCCATCAAAGCAGCAGGGAACCAGCGCCGGTAACAATACCAGTTAGATGATACCCACAGTAATGCCGGCGCACAGCCGATCCGGCGATAGTTCCCTGTCTACCGTTTTGGGCCTTACTGTCCGTTCATGACTAAGGATAGTACGTATTCCTATAGCAGCTCTTTTGTCAAGAGAAGAGGGGCTAAGGCTCCACTCGGAGACGATAGCCCTTGGCTCGATCGCAACTGATACCACCACATGCTGGAAAGCAAGCGTGGACCCCATATGACAATATCGGATAGAGCCAGACGGAGCGCCTGTTTGCTACCGTCCAAGCTCGAGGCGGAACAGTCCGATCTTGTGATCAGCCATCCCGTAATAGACATCGAAGATGCGCGCTCCTAGATCCGGCCGTGGATCGATGGCTGTGGGGAAGACGACGTTGTTGACCGTCCCGAAGAGCTCCTCGTTGGTCTCGGGGCTGAGTAGCCCAGTGGCAGACTTATAGAGCACCTTATGCGGTCGCTCCACATCGTGGATGATGATGCCGGCGCTGTACTGCAGGCTGAATTTATTGTCGTCCTCGTGCGGGATCGGATCAACCCCGTGGAAGACAGACAGCCAGCCTTCTTCAATCCGCACCGGTGGAGTGCCGGCGCCGAGCTTCAATCTGCCCCAGCCGTTGCAGGGTGAGAGGATCAGCTCCGATTCAGCCACCTTGAGGATGTTGCCTATGTCCTGCTTAACACTCTCAAGGGGGACATAGGCGATGCGAATGCCCTGGCGGTTCTTCGGCTCGGTCCTCAAGGTCGCCTCGATCTCGGTCTCGTTGCCTCGCGGTGCAATGCGATTCATCGGTCGATGATAGAAAGCGATCGACCTGACCCGATCTGGCGACAGCACCGGCTCCGGAAAAATGGCCACGTCCTTGTCATCAGCGGCAAGCGCAAGCGAGGCAGGAAAGGCTGCCGTGCCTATGCGTTGCCACTCGTAGCCGTCCACCGACCAGGCGAAGGCAATCCTGGGACCGAAAGCACCGCAGGCAGTATAGCCCATGAGGAACTTGTCGAGCTCGGGAACGAAGGTCACACGAGGATCTTCGCAACCGTTGCCAGCTTTCCCGTTAAGCTCGAACTCGGTCTCTGGCTCCAGAGCAAAACCGAGACGGTCGCAGTGATAACCGTCTTTTACGTGAGTGACACGTACAATGCCGATGCGCGAGACATTGCCTTTGGCGACACAGCGGGGATACAGAAGGAGCTTTCCCTCTCGATCCCGGACAGCAGCGGGATTGAGAATTCCCTCCGCCTCGCCCTCGTCCCCGGATGGCTCCATGATGACGCCCAGCCTGCTAACCTTCACCGCCGGGTTAACTGTGTGCTTCATCGGTTGACTCCTGGCTGTGTGTTGGCGACAGCGATCACGTATGCATTTTGATACAGTACCTCAACGCGCATCTAACATAGATGCGCTGAGGAGAGAAATTGCGGTTACGCGTGCCTTAGTCGGTGTTGTGAAAGGATCCTGTCAAGAGAAAAAATAAGCAAATAGTAAATAGAGCTTAAAATAACCGCAGCCTGCCCACAAACCGGGCAAATAAAGAGCCGCGCGCCTGCAAAACCGGCAATTGGAACGGTTTCAAGAGATCAGGTCAAATTGGCATGAGCAAAGATGAGCCAGATTTACGCCTGGCGAGCCGCTTTCATCTTGGCAGCGCTAGCGCAAAGATCTGGAGATCTCGCTGAATATCCGGACTGGCTGGGTAGACGGTAGAAATCGACTGCGGCTGCATTTTGCCGACGGCTCATGTACGAAACGTCTCCAGAGATCTCAATAGGCCCTGCCGAAGACAACTCTTTGGGCAGATCGTCTTCCTGTGACCAGGCAGCGGCCCTCGCCCTCTGCCTGGAAGGGGATCAATCTAATTGTTGCTTTCGTCTCAGCCTTTATCTTCTCCTCCACCTCTGCATCTCCGCACCAGTGCGCTTCGATGAAAACGTTTCGATCGGCAAGCATCTCCTTGAATTCCTCGTAAGTGTCGGCTTGAAAAGTATTACCTTTGCGAAACTCGAGCGCCCGGTTGTAGATGCCGGATTGTACGTCGACAAGAAGCTCATCTACTTCCTTTTCAAGCTGATCCTGTCTGACATTGCGAAGCTTCTCCCCGGTGTCTCGCCGAACAACTTCGACAACGTTGGCAGCCACATCGCGCGGACCTATGTTTAGCCTGAGCGGCACCCCCTTCTGCTCCCAGTGATTGAACTTCCAGCCAGGCGTAAACTGCTCGCGATCATCAAAGTGAACCCGGAATGTGTGCGAAACGGCCGCCGCAATCTGTTTGCAGCGCTCCATAACACTTGCTTTCTCCTCATCCTTCTTATATATAGGTACTATAGCGACCTGCACTGGTGCCAACCTGGGCGGCAGTATCAATCCCTTCTCATCCCCGTGTCCCATAACAAGCGCACCAATGAGTCGCGTTGATACTCCCCAACTTGTCTGCCAGACGTACTCTAGCCCGCCTGCATCAGACTGAAATTTGATGTCGAAAGCACGGGCAAAGTTCTGGCCGAGGAAATGAGACGTGCCTGCCTGCAGCGCTTTTCCATCCCGCATCATCGCCTCGATACAATAAGTGCGCACAGCCCCTGCAAAGCGCTCCGCCTCTGTCTTCTCACCAGTGAGAACAGGCAGCGCCAGCCATTCTTCAGCTAGCGTGCGATAAACATCCAGCATTTTACGTGCTTCCTGCTCGGCCTCTTCTGCTGTTGCGTGAGCAGTGTGGCCTTCCTGCCAGAGGAACTCGGTCGTCCTGAGAAACAGCCTG
>CAYPBX010000293.1:0-4233 GCA_964409075.1 uncultured Candidatus Obscuribacterales bacterium | reverse complement strand
GATCTACCTTAACGGTGACCAATTCTGGCCTGACTGACCGGGGCCACCTCACTTTGCCCTGTATCCTAAACTGCGCTTCTTCAATCAGATGTGCTGCTTGCGAGCAGGGTGGCAGGCTTAAGGCCGGCCAGACAATAAGTACAAGCAGAAGACATCTGTACCTTAGCAGGGTTGACACCACACAATCGAAACGACACATGGGGTTGTCCCGGTCCCGGTCAGAACAATGTTCTCAGCTACACAAGCATCCCTAACGAGGATCGAAGCGAATGAGCTTATTTTCGTTGTCGATGGTGTAGTGGTAATCGCCAAAGAAGGTCTGCCCCAAGAGCGGCATGGTCATATTGGATTGCTCGACCACGCTGGCTTTGACATTCTCCTTCTCTATGGCGCCAAGCTTCACGCTCTCAAGATAGAAGCCCCAGCCGCGCGTGGCCCCACCGGTGCCGATATGCGTTTCCAATTCAGCGCTGGCAGGAAGGTCTATGTCTAAACGCTTGAGGTCGTTCATCGTAAAGGCGATGTTGTCGGCCCCGGTATCGAAAATCATATTGTATGGCTTACCGTTTACACTGGCTTCCACGACCATATGCCCGCCGTGCCAGGCAAACGGCACTGCATATTTCCCCGCCGGAGACTTGGATATGCTGGTAGCAGCTGTCTTCTTGCGCAGAACCAACTGGCTGTTTTCAGCGTCGATCGTCACATAGAAAGGCTTGAAGAACGTCTGGCCCAACAGCGGGTTGCCAGGCAGGCTCTCCTGAATCGTGACGGGAAAGTCTCGACGATAAATCGGGCCGATTTTAAGATCGACCGTCATGTCGTAAAGCTTCACTGTCTTTTCATCACCGACACCAGATAGCCCTTCCATCATCTTGCCTTTCGGGCCTCTGTTCATGCCTATCTGGCTCAAATGGTTACGACCGACGCAAGTGTACGGGGCGCCAGTGTCGAAATGCATGGACATCGGGCGACCGTTAATCTGCGCCTCCACGTAAATGCCCCCGCCTCGGCGCGAGAAGGGAATACGAGCCGTATTGGGCAGAGAGTCAAGGTCGGCGGTTGGCGTTATGCTATCGAGATAAGAGAGTCTTTTCTGTCCAGCTGGAGAGGAACCAGGTGGATTGCCGGCTGAAGCTACCGGGGCATTCGTGGCTGCCGATGGCTGCTGCCCCAGGGCCTTGCGAGCCTGCCCGGCGTATTGGGTACCAGGGAATGTCGCGACGATGTGCTGATACAGCTGCCTGGCCCTGGCTCTGTTGCCGGCGCCATTATGAGAGAGAGCACAATAATAAATTACAGCGACATTTGCCGGCGCCTGCTTGAGGCAGCGCTCGAAAAGCTGGGCCGCCTGAGCGTACTGCCTGCCGTTGTACAGGCCAACCGCTTGCGCAAATTCAGAATCGGCTGCGCTTGCAGGCAGGCTGCAGGCTGTCGTAACGAGAACAAAGAGAGCGAAATGAAGCAATAAGCTTCCAGCAAACGAGATTAAGGCGCGCATGTGTGACCTCCAACCGGCTTTAACATTCTCATTGATTATTAATGCATATACCTCTAAAGGATCTACCCTTGCGCCCAGGTTTTATCTGTTCCCTCGGGGAGGTTCTTGAGTGATGCGTATTATTCTGAACTCAGACCCGATCAGGCTCGAAGACAGCGCAGGCTGCCCCGGGGAGAGCACGGGCAATCCGCCAGGGTCGAGGTGCCGTCAGGTAACCGATAAGCAGAGATTAATTCTGCCGCTGCCCATGGTAGAGCTACGCAAAACGAGGAGACAACAGCGTCACCGCTGCGCATAATGAGCACATGCTGATCCGCCGCCGGGTCTGCCCATTTCTTAACCAGGCAGGATAAGTACAGACGAGAGAAGAAGGAACCGTGGGAGCTACTGACAGAAGCCATCCTTCTGCGCTGGAAAGATACCTCGGCTCCAGCGAGCAAATGCAGATTGTCGCTGCCGGTATTCTTGCTGTCCAAGACACCAACGAAAGCGGCATTCTTGGCGATCTGGTCGGTTCAGCAGCCCATGCCGCCATCCAGTCTCCTATAAATGGCGCCTCACAGCTAATTAATGAAATTGCAGGCAAAAGGCTCATTCCGGAGGTAAGGATTGTCGAGCCGCCAAAGCCGGCTGAGTTCGGCTCCCTGCAATGGCACTGTCAACAGGTGGGTGGCGCGGTAGGCATGGCTGTGCCTTTTTTCCTCTTGCACAAGGGAGTGCGGACAGGTGGAAACTTAAGTGGTCGGCTGTTTCGCTCAGCCAGCTCAGCGCGGACCGTCGGGCTCCTGGAGAGCGCGTGGGTGAGATCGACTCTGCCGGTGGCGGAAGCTGCCGCCACCGGCTTTCTCTTCGACGGAGCCCTGAGGGAAGTGACACCTGAGGAAGGCGACTTCTGGTCAGCCAGGCTCCGCAATGCCACAACAGGCTCGATCACCTTTGGAACGCTTGCCGGAACAACTGCCGGTCTCAGGCGCATGAGCGCCATGCGCTATGCAACCAGCAGACCCTGGCTAATCTCCTCTTTCAATGTCGACTTCCGTCGCCACCTTCTGGCAGGCGGAATTGCCGGCGTCACCCATGCAGAGGCGCACTCTCTCCTATCTGGCAAAGGACTGGCCTCCGGCAGAGAGGCTTTCCAATCGGCCTATACCTTCGCCATGGTTGGCGGAGTATTGAGAGGCAAGCAGCACCTTCTCGACCGGGCAACCGGCAGAACTACCGTTGCCGACCTGGTTACAAACGATCGAGCCTTGCAAGAGATTGCCTTACAGTCGCCCACCGCCAAGGAGCTGATTGCCAGATACGGTGAGGTGAGGACACAAGCCGTAGACGGTCCAGTCCTCAATTTCACCACGCTTACCGGGCAACCGGTAATCGGTATGCCGGTTGAAACCCTATCAGGACAACCTGTCAGTCACAGGAGCGCTGGTCAGCTTTTTGAAGGGCTGGCAGCAGTGGAGGCAGCTCAGAGCCTGTCCTTGAGCCGGGAGGTAACTCGGAGCCAGGAAAGCTTCGCTGCCTGGGGAGAGAACCGTCTCGCTTACGGTATGCTGCGCGAGCTGTCTATCCTGCGCGAGCTGAGACCATCCGGTGATGCAGCCCAGCTGAACTCATCCTGGCAGTCCAGATGGCAGGCTCTGGAGCTGGAGGCTCACAAACCGGCCCTTCTGCGTGAGTTTGTCTCTACCTATGAGTCTGGAGTCGCTCCCTGGCTAGCACGCGGGCAGCATCCAATACAACGGATTGCGCGTGAACGCGCCGGAGACGTCCCAGGAAGAGCAAAGCCGCTCGATCCAATAGAGCTCGATCCCAAAGCCACCCACCCGGAGACTCTGGCAAGTTACTTAAGCGATATGCGCAGCAACGCTCCGCGCAAGGCAGGTGATGTATTGCATCACATCAGGGAGGGTGATGTTGTTGTTGACCTGGGCGCAGGCGAAGGGGAAGTCTCGGCCCTTATGGCCAGAACTCCTTCCACACGAGTCTTGGCGCTTGATTTCTCGCCGTCGGTAATTGCCAAGCTCATGCAAAAACGTGCCCGCGAAGGCGCACGCTACCTGGTGGTCCAGAAGGATGCTATCTCTCCTCACTGGCCAAGAGAGAGCGTCGATGTGGTTTTGAGCTCCAGCCAGTTGCACGAGGTTCTTTCTTACGGTGACATTGGTTATGGAAGGTACCGCCAGCCCACAGTAGGAGTAAGTTTCGCTGCCTGGGCAGAGGCTCTGCGTCCTGGTGGACGCATGGTGATTCGAGATTTCCTGCGCCCTGAACCTGGCCCCGACTACATCTTGCGCTTCAAGACAAATGAGGCCCGCGACTACTTCCATCAATTCATGCGAGACTGGGAGGCCTCACGGGCTCAGTTCCCAAACAAAGAGCCTCTCTCCTTCAGGGAGAATCCTGACGGCTCCGTGAGCCTCTGCCCTGCGCACGCCATGGAGTTTCTCATCTCCATGAAGCACGGCATGACAGAGCCGACATCCAGACCAGAGGTCCGCCATGTACAGCACCAAAGCCAGATTGTCGAGCAGTATACTAACCTGACTGAAGGCGGCTTCCGGCAACTGATGGATTTTGTGGCTCCCAGAGGCTTCAGAATGAATGTTCTCGGCACCACAACCTACACATCCAGCAAGTATCTTGATCACTGGAGAAAGCATCTGGAGGTAGGGCGCGCGAGCGAGCAAGGCGTGGTGCCCATTCCGCTTGAGAGTCTTCCCCCGGTCAAGTTT
>CAYPBX010000292.1:0-4244 GCA_964409075.1 uncultured Candidatus Obscuribacterales bacterium | reverse complement strand
GGAAATGACAGATGTCAAGGACATAAGAAATACAGAATTTGGCGGACAGGGGAGGCAGAGACTTATGGAGACCGAGCCGACAGGCATTGGCATGAGGGGAGGTGCAGATTATGGGCAGCGAATCCGACAAAACGGAGAAGGCAGGCAGAGGTGCCCGTCGGAGAAAGCCGATTGAGTTCAAGGAGCTCGAGGTATGCGAGAAGGCTGATGCCAAGTCGATGGGCTCGATGATTGGCGGTGGCAGAGGTTCTCCGGGCGGCGGGCTAAAAGTTCGTTCAGAGCGATCAAGGGGTCGCCGTGTCCGGGGGCCCTTGATGTACGGTTAGGGTTTGGCACTCGTACCTGATTTGCGATTCAGTCCTGAAGTGGTGCCACCGCATACGATATCCCATATAATAGCGATCGATCACCGGCGCCGTCTGGATTTACGTGTTTTAGCATGAGCAGGAGCAGCCTTGAGGGTCTTGCCGCCCTCCTGGGCAGGCTTAGCTTCGGCTGGTTTATCGGGCAGCTCTATGTCAGCAAGCCCCGGTACTGGATTAGCGGGTTCCACGCCCAGCATCAGATCCTTGCCTTCCCATTTGCTTTTCAGGACCGGCGTTTGCAAGAGCCCTCTGTCCCGCAATACCTCGCGGCTCACTTCGTTGCGCAGATGGTTGAAGGCGTCGTCCAGTTTCGTGAGCATGCCGTTTTTGCGCAAGCCCTCGATCAGGTGCTTTGTGAAAACGCTCCCCTGGTAGCGGGATGACTCCCAGGAGCGCTCATCGGGCTTGCTGGATGAGATGACCAGCTGTCCTGTGCCCTGAACAATGGAGTCGATGTTGATGTTACCAGTGCGCACAAGCCCCTTGCCTGAGGCGTCCGCAACCCCGCTGTAGCAAGCATCGAGAAGGAGCATTATCCTGTCGGAGTGAACGCGCGCCTTAATGATTCTAGTCAGATCCTGCATGGCGATGCCGGTGGCATAGAGGTCGTTGACGTCCGTGTCATGCGCCACCAGGTAATTGACGCCGCCCACATCGAGCGCCGATGGGCTGCCGTGGCTGGAGAAGTATATGACCACCAGATCGTCGGGCTCGGCCAGTCGGGGCAGCCACTTGCTGCCCAAGACCGAGAGGATATTGGCTCTGGTCGCCTGCTTGTCTGTGAGCAACTGTACGTGATCGGGCGCGAAGTTTTTCTCTTTGATCAGAAACTCGTAAAAGTCCCTGGCATCTTTTGAGGCATACTTCAGATTGATTTTGGTATCAGCAAAGTCGCTGATGCCGACTATTACCGCCCACTTGTCTCGGATAGGCTTATCGATTACCTTTTTCTCTTCGCTCTCCGCATCAGGAGCGGCTTGCATGGCAGCGAGCTTGCGTGTCAGCAGCGCTTGGCGCTCATCCTTCTTTTTCTGCCTGTATGCGTCGATTGCATAATCGACTTGCTTGGAGAGATCAGCGTCGAAGGGACGCTCCTTGATTCCAGTCGATGCTCTGATCATGCGTGTCTGCATGAAGAGCGCGCCTGCCTCCTCCGGTTTGCCCGACAGCAGGAGCTTCCTCCCGCAATCCTCGAGGGCGAAGAGGACATGCCGCAAATCATGCGCTGGTCCGCGCTGCAAAATGGAGAGCGCGCGTAAGAGGAGTGCCTGCGCTTGCGGCAGCGCCGCCTGACGCAGGTACACCTTGCCCAGGAGCATGAGGCTGCAGGCAATCTCCGGATCGGAGCCTTTGAGGGTCTTCTCCTGAATGCCAATGGCTCGCTTCACCAGCCCCTCCGCGCTGGCGTAGTTGCTGCCGGAAAGCTCAATCACGGCAAGATGGATGAGCCTGTGCGCAAGATCTATATTCTGGGACTGCTCCCTCGTGCCCTCACCCGCGACCTTTTGCAGTTGTTGCCTCATTCTCTCAACCGTCTCCGGGTTCAGCTGCGTGGCTCTCAATACATCCGAGAGAGCGCCGTCAGGATCTCCTAGCCTGGATCTTGCCAGCGCCCGATAGAGGAAGCCATCGGCGTCTTGCTCTTCAGCCAGTGCTGAATTCAGGTATTTCAGAGCGTCCTTTATTTTGTTCGTATCAATAAAGGCGGAGGCCAGCGCTATTTGAGCAGCATGGAGCTTGGGATCAATTTGCAGCGCCTGTTTTAGATCCTCGATGCCCGCCTCCTGCTGCCCGGAGGCCAGGCGGGCAGCTCCCAGGTGATAGAGAGCGCGGGCATCCCCAGGCAGGAGAGCCAGACCAGCTTCCAGATCGCTCATTGCTTCTGCCTGATTGCCAAGCTCCAGATGAGCGAGCCCGCGCTTAAGATAGTCCCACCCCTTCTTTCTGGTGCGCTGCAGCGCGCGCGAATAAAAATCGGTTATTTGAGTAAGCTCGGCTCGGGCTGCGTCCTGATCTCCTTTGAGGTTTAAAACCCTGGCTAGATCGTAATGCAGATCGAACAGCCTGCGCTTGTGCCTCTTCAAAAGCTCCTGGTAATCCTCAATCGCCCCTGCGTAATCGCGTAACTTCGTCTTAGCTTCGGCACGCTCCTGCCTGGCTTCTATCGATCTTTTGTCGTACTTGAGCGCATTGTCATAGTCCTCCACAGCCTTCTCGTAGCTGCCGCTGGCTGTGTAGGTTCGGGCGCGGGTCAGGTAGCCGCTTGCATAGTGAGGGTGCAGCTTGATCGCCCCAGTAATGTCGGCGATAGCCTCCTGATGCTTGCCCTGCTGCTTGTAGAGCTGCGCTCGCCCCGTATAGGCCTCGACAATATTGGGGTTAATCTCCATGACGCGCGTGTAGTCATCAATTGCACCCTGGATATCGTCGAGTTTCGCGCGCGCTGCTGCCCGGTGGAGATAGGCTTCAGGCAGTTGCGGAAAATCTTTGAGAACCAGCGTCAGCAGCCTGACCGCCTCCGCGTAATCTTTTCTGCGATAGCGGCTCAGAGCCCGGTTGAGCGGCCGCTGGTAGGCAGGCTGCTCCTGCGCCTGGACGGGCATATCCCAGGCGAAAAGCACAAATAGCAACAAGCCTATCGACAGACTCCACGCCGTTGGTTTCATATCTTTTTGCTTTACCTCAAGGTAAGTAGGATCGATCATTTCAAATGTAGAACGGAATTTCAGTTAGCATTCGCTCATCGCGTACCAGGAGACTCCGGAGTTATCAAGGTATGCAGATTTGCATAGCTTTTGAGCTGAAACCTATGCCCGGCTGGCATAATATGAGCCAGAAGCAATTAGAATGGAGGAGGATGATGAGATTCCTAATCGGGGTGGTCGTAGCCCTTGCGGCGAGCCAGCCTGCTTTCTGCCTGGGGCAGAGCCCAGACGATGTAATGCGCGAGTACTATGCAACCGTGGGTAGTGCCAAGTCGCTGTCAGAGATAGAGCCGTTCCTGTCGGACAAGATTCCTGACTCCATGCGCAAGGCGCCGGAGCCGCTGGCAGAGAAATTGGCGCTCATGATGCTCAAGCAGGAACCGACCCGCGTCAAGGTCCTCAACAAGAAAGAGGAGGACAATCGTGTGACATATACCCTCGCGCCCGAAAGCCTCACGCAGGAGCAGCAGGCCCGGGCAACCAAAGGCGATTTTTCAATGCGGGGAGAGCTCGTCTTAGTGAAGGAGGGCGACAGCTGGAAGGTCCATAAGGACTTCTGGACAATTAGTGAAAAACAGGGAGGTGGCACATTGCGTACCAGATTTGGCTTGAATCCTGATAGAGCCGAAGAGTCAGTGGAAGCACAACCGCCAGCGGATCGGGAGCCGCCTCCTGGTGATTATCCCAGTGCATGGAAAGATACCGGAGCACTGGCAGGGGTGGGTGCCGCTGCTGATTATCCAAGCAAGGTAAGAAATAAGCTGATGAGCTCCTGGAAGCCTGCAGGGTCTGGCAAAGATATCTACGCGACTGTACGCATGGCTGCAGATGGCAGCGTCTCGCAGATTCGTGTGAAGGGCAAGAAACCACAGAAGGTGGCCGAAGACCAGATCAGGGGGCTGATTGTCCAGTGCAGCCCCTTTGACAGTCCGCCATCCTCGGCGGCCGGCAAACCGTTGGCCTGGCTCATGTTTCACTGGACCAACGGTGGTGCCAGATCCATTTCTGGTCCTTACTTAGAAACTAAATTGCCGGACTGGATAGAGTACATCGTCGGCTTTAAAAAGAAGCCTTATGAGAAGGTGCTTTTCGACAGGATAATGCAGCGCCTCGAGTCGGCCACCGGCCAGGGGTCGGCTAAAGTTTACCTGAAGCTGGGTGACAACGGTGCAAT
>CAYPBX010000291.1:1366-4246 GCA_964409075.1 uncultured Candidatus Obscuribacterales bacterium | reverse complement strand
TACACGCGTAAGATCGTCGGCAGCGTCAGATGTGTATAAGAGACAGGACCAGGCAGATTGAGCTCAAGGCCCTGCAGGTTCTGAGACAGTCCGAGGCAGGACGAAAGTTGCGGGATTACCTGGATAATTAGAAGGTAAAATTCAGGGCGCTGTCGCCCTGGCACCTCCATGGGAAGCTGCCGTCAAACGCGTATCTCTTGGATAATCCCATCTTTTACAAGAATCTCGCCACCCTCGAGACGATTGAAGATGTTCTCACCCACGCGTACCTCAACTGAATTCTCAACTGTAAACTGGGTGACGACGCTTCCTAATGGCAGCTCGGCCAGCGCTTGATTCTGTCCTTCCATCTCGTCCTTGAGCTGAAAGAGCCTCACCTTCTCACTTTCCGCCTGTGCTCTGATGGCATCTTTTTGATGGGAGAGCTCGTTGGTGGCAAGCGGCGGGTTGCGCTTGTCCAGCTCTGCCATGGCCCGCTTGGCCTTGAATTCCAGTTGTTGCAGCTCGGCGTCGATCTGCTGCAGATTGCGCTGGATCTCGGCGCCGACCTGGCTTTTAAAATTCTCGGTGACAATCGCCTTCACGGCCACCTGACGAATCAGCTGAATGCTTTCTGCCATTTCGTCCTCCTCAACATAGAACAGGGCGGGAAAAATCGCTAGGAGATCCCAACCTGTAAGTTTATCAGAACCCCGCTCTCGACTATACTATTGGGTTCTGGCGGATTGGCTTGCCAAGGAAAGATATAGGCTCTACGGCAGGAAGAAAGTGAGCAGAGTGACTGGACAGCTGAGAGAGAATCGTCTGCGGCAGCTGAAGCAGCAAGGGCAGTGCGTGTTCCATGATGGGCTCCGGCGCGGCGATATCAGCTCCGGTTATCTTAAGGAGAGAATTACGGTCGATGGCATAAGCGGTGTCTGCACGAACATGTCCTTGATGGAGGCGGCTATTGCCGGCAGCAGTGATTACGATTCCGCGATAGAAGCTCTAGCCAGACAGGGCAAGCCCAACCCGGAAATTTATGCTCACCTTATGGTTGAGGATGCACGGCTTGCTGCCGATCTCTTCTGGTCGCTGTACTGCCGGACCACCGGTCACGAAGGGCGTGTTGTTGTCGATGTCAGTCCTGCCTGTCTGGGCAGTGCCAGGGAGATTATCGACGAGGCTATCATGCTTCAAGATAAGATCGGCAGAGAGAACGTGTTGATCCGTATTCCCGCCACTACATACGGTATCTTGGCTCTCGAACAGTTGATTGGCAGCAATGTCAACGTTGCAGTTACGCATATTTTTTTTGCTGCCACATACAGGCAGGTATCTGACGCTTTCGTGTTTGGGCTGGAGAGGCTCATGCGCCGAAACGGCGAGAGAATGGCTAGATTGATTAGCACATCTGAGATTTCGCTTGCGCCGTTCGATCGTGAATGCAACTGCGAGCTTGGCTGCCGACTGGCGCAGGAGGATTCCTCCAGAGATAGAGAGAGGCTGACGAGGTTAATTGGTCGATCAGCGATTGCAAACGCATGGCAGATGCATAAGGCTGCTCAGGAGTTTTATGCTGCTGACCGCTGGAAGTATCTGGCTTCCCGTGGTGCTCGTCCTCAAGGCCTTGTTTTCGCGGATACTATCTGCGCTCATCCAGCTGCCGGCAGTACATATTATGTAGACCGAATCGCGATTCCAGGCACTTATGTCTCAATGCCTGCCGCTACCTTAAGGGCGTTTAGTGTCCACGGCGTGGAAGAGATTGATAGTCAGGCGCTCCTCAATGACTCAGACGAATGTATTGAGGGCCTTATGCAAGCAGGACTGTCACTCGGTGATGTCGCAGCGAAGGTACAGAATGCCGAGATCAACTCTGTATTGGCGACATTTGACCGGGTAATTGCCGCAATCGATAGAAAACGACGATTTCTGGAGGAAGATGGAGAGCTTATGGCAGCTGGCTTTAGATATCCAGAGCATATGGCAGATGTAACCATTCACGGTGCTGTTGGTGCGCATGAGAGAGAGCAACTGGTCAGACGCATCTGGCAGCATGATTCGACCGTCTGGACAGACAGCGATGAGAATCAATGGCTAGGCTGGCTGGATATTGTCGAAGGGCAGCTGTCTGGTATTGGGCAACTCGAGCAATTTGCCGTCCAGGTCAAGGACAGAAAGTTCAAGCAGGCGTTGTTGCTGGGCATGGGTGGAAGCAGCCTTTGCGCTGACGTGTTGCGGAGGATCTACAGACAGGTGTCCGGATTTCCGGAGCTTGTCGTACTCGACTCGACCGTACCGGCAAGGATTGTCGATGTCGAAAAGGAGATTGATCCCGCCCAGACCCTATTTATAGTTTCCAGCAAATCTGGCAGCACGACGGAGCCGAACATGCTCCTTTCTTACTTTTACCAGAAGGCTGAGGAAAAGCTCGGCAGGGAGGCTGGCAAGAACTTCATTGCCATTACCGATCCAGGCTCATCGCTTGTGGAACGCGCGGCTGAACTCGGCTTTTGGAAAGTGTTTTATGGCGTACCATCGATTGGAGGACGTTATTCGGCGCTGTCCAACTTTGGCATGGTTCCGGCTGCAGTCATGGGGCTTGATGTTTCAACCTTCCTCAGACATGCCTTCGCCATGGTACAGAATTGCGCTCCTGGCTCTGTCGGGCTCAAGAATTCTGGCTTGACGCTAGGGGTGATACTGGGCAGCTTAGCTAAGTCAGGCAGAGATAAAGTAACGCTCATCCTCTCTCCTGCCCTCGCGAGCCTGGGGGCCTGGCTGGAGCAGCTCTTGGCAGAGAGTACTGGCAAAAATGGTATTGGCCTGATTCCAATTGACGGCGAGAATGCTGCTCCTCCAGAAGTGTATAGCCAGGATCGGCTTTTTGTCTATGTT
>CAYPBX010000291.1:0-1356 GCA_964409075.1 uncultured Candidatus Obscuribacterales bacterium | reverse complement strand
CCATCCTCTCGAGAAGGCGGGACATCCGCTTGTGCGCATCGAGCTTGAGGACATTCTGGATTTGGGTGCCGAGTTCTTCCGCTGGGAGTTCGCCACAGCAGTTGCTGGCTCAATACTCGGCATCAATCCGTTCGATCAACCCAATGTCCAGGAGAGTAAGGACTATACTGAGAATTTACTTGCCAGATATTGTGAGGACGGCTCCTTGCCAGAACAGTCCGAGCTGGTCAGCGAAAACGGCATAGCGCTCTATGTTGACGAGAGGAACAAGTCCGAGCTTGAGCAACTGGCCGGCGGGCTGACTCTCCCGGATCTCTTACGGGCGCATCTTGGGCGCCTTGCTTCTGGAGACTACTTTGCCATCAATGTATATATAGACCAGAACGAGGAAAACTTAGCGCTGCTAACGCCGCTGAGGCATCTCGTCCGGGACCGCAAGAAGGTAGCCACAACTGTCGGTTTCGGCCCGCGTTTCTTGCATTCAACCGGACAGCTGCACAAGGGTGGTCCTGATAGCGGTGTCTTTCTCATGCTTACTTGCGACGATGAAGAGAATCTCCCAATTCCGGGCGAGAAATTCTCATTCTCGGTGCTCAAGAATGCGCAATCTCTGGGTGACTTCATGGCACTCAGCAAGAGAGGCAGGAGGCTTGTTCGCTTGCATCTGGGCAAAAATGTTTCGGCAAGTCTTAAAGTGGTGCATAATCTCGTCTGTTCCGTTCTAAAAGACAGCCAAGCCCGGTAGGAGCGGTGACGGTTTGAGACAGGAACAGCGGTACGGCGAATCCTCAATAAGGTCAAGGCGTAATCCGTCCATTGAGTCACTCCTTCACTGGTATTGGTTCAAACATCTTGCTTGAAAACTCTGTGCGCAATCTCCAATGCGTCCCAGGTAGCAGGAAACCCAGCATAGGGAGCAAGATGCAGCAGGGTTTCATTTATCTCCTCTGGAGATGCTCCATTTTTGAGCGCCATCCTTATATTGAGCTCAAGACCGCGTGATCGTCCCAACGCCGTGAGGGCACCGATAGTGATCAGGCTCCTGGTGCGCCTATCAAGACCTTCTCTTTTCCAGATATCTCCTGCCAGAAACTCGACAACATAATGCTCAAAGTCAGGGCTGATTTCCAGCCAGCGTTTCCTGGTGCTGTTTGCCACTTCCGGCCCGAGCATCTCCTCCAACACCCTCAATCCCTGTTCTCTGCTGTCCGTCGACATTTGACTTTACCTCTTCACGAATCCGAGCAATCTTCAAAGCCCCCAGCCTGCCGCCACATTAAACGCCTCGCCGGTGATATTGTTAGCAGCTTCAGATGCCAGAAACAGGACCATCGATATAACGTCCTTCTCGCTTAC
>CAYPBX010000290.1:0-4253 GCA_964409075.1 uncultured Candidatus Obscuribacterales bacterium | reverse complement strand
AGATCAAGGAGCTGGACAAGGCTGTTAATGCCGCAGAAAAAATCGACCAGAACGGAGTCTTGCAAGACAGATACGCGGTATTTCAGCAAGCACTGACCCTGGAGGACAGGCTAAGCACAGCACCGGATGGCGAAAAGGCAGGCATAAGAGCGCTGCTGAATACCGCTCGCCAGAAAGAGCAGAAGCTCCTCCGCTTCCATCTTGCCCCGGCAACAGCCAGAATCGAGCGCGCAATCGCGCTCCTTAAGACAGGTAAGCCTGAGAACATCCGGAGGGCGGAGGCAGATCTGAAACAAGCTTTCACCCTGCGCCCGGAGCTGGAAGGAGACGCCCAAACAATCCGGCGCATTCAGGAAGCGCGGACCGACTCTGGCGCCGGACAGGGCAATGCACCACCTGGGCCACCAGGCGATCAACCACCGGCGGACAGACCGCCGCAGCTCCAGGCACAGCATCATGCCGATCAGCTCTTCGCCCGGCAAGCGGACAAGATAGCACGTAACTTCATCGCAGATCTGGAGAATGAAGAGCAAGAGTTGATAAAACACGGCGCATTGCGCCCGGAAGATGATCCTGAATTCGAGATCGAACTGGGCGACACCGAGAAGAACCTCAAGCTCAAAGCGCTCCTCACAAGCGCCGTAGCCTTGATGATACTAGCGCGGGTCGGCTGGAAACTCTACAAGAAAGGCTCCAGATGGTTCGCCAGGCGTGCCGGTCCGCCGACGGAAGGGACACAGGTCAGGTCCAGAACCGAGCCTGAAGGAGAAAGGGGCAGGGAGAGCAGGCCGCCCGCCAGCGAGGCAAACGAGGGCAGGCCGGAGATCAATCGCGGCAAAGTCGAGCCCGCCCTCGCTCAGCTCTCCGCAAAGAAGGACATCAACGGGCTGAACAAGTTTGCCCGCAGCACGGGCGATCGCCATCTGGCCGAAGAGGCTGTGCAGGCGATGATCGACTGCGACCCGCCCGGGCTCATGGAACACTTGAGAGAGCTGTCCCGCGGCGACTCGCATGCAGCCAGCTTCGCTCTGTCGCGTCTGGTGACCATGAGCGAGACCGACAGCGACGACAATCTCTTGAGCGAGCGCTGGCGTAACGGAGACATTCTCAGGCTCTGGAGAGAGGGCAAGGTCAACGCCGGCGAGCTGCTCTCGGCTATCGACATACTCAACATGAGCGGGGAGGTGTGCAAGACGCTTTTAGATAAGCTCTCCGACCGCGGCGAGCTCAAGGCCGAGCTGTGCCGGGAGATGCTCGGCAGAGATCTTTTCCTCAAGGGCCAGTGGAATATGAGGGTCGATGCCGAGCTGCGCCTGGCTGCCCTGGATTATCTGGCATCCAGAGGCGGTTCTGAGCTGGGCAGGATCCTGCTGGACACTCAGGAAATCGATGATCCGGTTGTAGTCAAAAGAGCGCACGAGCACCTGGCGCGGCCGTGGACCACCGAGAGGCAGCCGGAAGGCTCAAGGCAGAGAATAAACGAGCTTCTGGTCGGCGAGCGCCTGGAGCGATTCGCCAGGGACCTAGCAGTCATCACCTGGCCGGAGCGCTCGCTGGAAGCCGAGTCGCTCAGCAGGAACCACAAGGAGCTGTTAGAAAAAGTCAGCCAGCAGAAGAGAGCCTTCGGTACGGCACTGGACAAATATCTCCGGCGATCCGGTTTCGATCCGGAGAGGTGGGAGGAGATCAGCCAGCAAATTGACGACAACTGGACAAGAGAAGAAAAGATGCGCGAGCTGCTCAAGGATGCTCCGGAGGCGCTGGATGAGTACAGGAAGCTCAGGCAGCTCGAGAAGGACAGCGATTCCGTGCGCGAGAAGCTCGACCAGGCCCTGGAGCCGCGCAGACAAGTTCTCCAGGATTACCTGCGCAAGGTCGCCAAGGAGATGGGGCTGCCGGAGCCGACGCTTGCGCTGGTCGACTCCTGGGTCAAGAACGCAAACGGTGACTACAGTCCCGGACGCGGGGAGATAACAGTCCTGGAGCGGTTTCTCCTCGGCTCTGCCCAACCAAGAGCAGGGCTCATCAGCCTGCTTGCCCATGAGTTCGGGCATCTCGAGCAGGACACTCTCATGCTCAGGCGCATGGCCGACCTTGCCGGAGTCGGCAGGACAGCGACGGACGGGCAGCTCGCGCGCCTGAAGGAGCTCTATCGCCAGAAGTCGGGCTGGACAGAAGAGATAAGTGATGAGTTCCTGAAACGAGTCCTCGAGCTCAGAGACGGCAGAACGCTCACGGAAGGAGAGATGAAGCGAGCCGACCGGCTCCTGAAAGCCCTCAAGGACTTGCAGACCGCCTATGAGCTTGACCGGAACCTGCGAATTGACATCGACAGGCTGGAGCGCGTGAAGAGAGGGCTGAGCAACCCCGAGAATGAGTTTTTCACTCTGTTTGGACATGTGCGCCCTAAGGATCAGAACTGCATGGAGAGGGTGAAGAAGCTTCTGCGGGTGAAGGAGCTCCCACCGGATCTGGCCTTCGCCCTGGAGCGATGGGTCGAGGCCTATCGCAACAAGTCAGCCGATGCCGGGCAGCTCCAGAAGGAGGTAGTCAAGATAATGCTGCAACATATCCGCTGGAGAATCGACAGGCTGAACTCAGAGCGGGACAAGCTCTATAGAGAACGGATGCACGAGGTGGAAACCCACGAGGTGGGCAGGCGCGCAAAGTACTTCGCCGAGAAGGCTCTGGCCAGCGTCACTCCGTTCACGGACGCGCAGAAACGTGCTCTCGACAAAGCCGGGCAGATAAGGGCGATGAACTTCAGAGAGCTTGCCTTTGTCAACTCCCAGGGGCAGGTGCGGCGCCAGGTCGTCGAGCAGCTCCTCAGATCGTGCCTCGATGCGCTTGATGAGAGCACTGTGGAGAATCGCTTTTCAGAAGCCGACAGGACTGAGCTAAAGGAGCTGATTGCAGACTATAAATCCGGCAAACCAGCCGTGATCGACGCAGTCCACAGATACCTGGGTCTGGTATCACAAACAACAGGCAGGCAAGACACGGGACCTACGCTTGCCGAGGGACAGCCGCCACAGGCTCCAGACGGCGCCAACTCCGGTGAGCGCAATCCAGCCTCCATTAGAGAGATGGAGCGCATGCTGGCGGTGCCGGAAAACCGGGCCAGGCGCGTAGCCGAATTGCTGGACAAGGGACCGATAAGAGAGACGCTTGTCGAGTCAGGTATGGGCAAAGAGCCTGCTGCCAGGCTGGAGAAGGAGCTTCTCTGCGAGCAGAAAGAGGTCCGCGCCCGCGCCCTGCGCGAAATTGCCAGGCACTACCGCGCCCGGGGCGGTATCCGCGGCTTCGCCCGCGAAGCCCGCGGGCGTCTTGGCGCCTTTGCGCTGGTGACCGCAGCCCTTCTGCCATTCCTTTTTAGCAGCAACGACCGGGAAGAGCCCTATCAGCCTGCCACCTGGCGCGGCGGCGGCGGCAGATGAGAGGAGCCGTCCGCTCATGCGACTTCCTGATCTGTCACCTTGATAGTTACCTGCTTACCCAGCTTCGCCAGCCACTTCATCAACATGTCGATTGTGAATCGCTCCGCCTTCCCGTTGTAGAGATCCGACAATCTTGGCTGACCAACGCCAAGCAATTTAGCGGCCTCCGTCTGGGTCAACCCGCGCTCTTTGATGGCTTTCTCAATCGCCATCATCAAATTTGAGCGCGCCAGGAGATTTACCGCCTCCGCTTCGGGAAAGCCCAGATCACGGAAGATGTTGTCCGACCCTTCCAGAAAGGTCACACCATCAACCGTCTTTTCTTTCATGCTTTTTGAGCTCGACATACGCAGTCCTCGCAATATTCAAATCTTTCTCCGGAGTTTTCCGTGTCTTCTTCTCGAACACATGCAGGACATATACCGCATCCTCAAACTTGGCTACATATATGACCCTGTGCTCGTAGGGATCATGAATTCGTATCTCCGCAGCACCCGACCCAACAGCTGGCATCGGCTTCCAGTCCGTCGGCTCCTCACCTCTTTGCACCTTCCCCAGTTGATAACCAGCCTGCCGGATGGCATCCTTCGGAAACTCGAGCAATCGCCGGTAACTACTGCCCAGCCACCTCAGTTTCTTCATTACCGCATTATAGCAAATTTTCTATATTCATCAATCCCGCCTGAACTTTCATCGCGCGCTATTGCGCCTACGCTGATCCTGCCTTTGTAGCCTGGAACCGACAGAGCAACTCAGCCGATGTACATATTCCTGTCTCTTATACACATCTGACGCTGCCGACGATCTTACGCGTGT
>CAYPBX010000289.1:1065-4270 GCA_964409075.1 uncultured Candidatus Obscuribacterales bacterium | reverse complement strand
AAGCCCCTGCCGCATTCCTTAGTAAGCACCCCGCCCTTAAGGGCGGGGTTTGACAGAATTGGATGACATCTTCTCAGACTGGACCTGCTACTGAGCTTGCCATGAAGGCGCTCTCGGTGCCGAGTGTCCTACGGTGTGGCTCTTTATGGTATCAACCAGCGCGCGGGCAAGCCCGACGCGAATGACCTCGAAATATCTTGTCACGCTGACTATATCGAAGCGCGCTCCTCTCTTCATCAGCTTGTTGTCCAGGGTCTCAAGGAGCTTGTCGCCGTCATCGTCGTAGCCGATTTGCAGAAAGACGATTGAAACCTCATCAGGGTCGCGCAGGCGATGCGTGGTGTCAACCAGAAGCCGGCAGAGCTTCTTGTCGTCGGCGGCGTGCCCGTCGCTGATCACGGCTACAAGAAGCGGGCGTGCCTGGCCGCGGGAGCGCCTGCCGAAATAAAGCTCCAGCTGCTCCTCCAAGGGCGGCACCATCTTTGTGCCGATGAAAAGCCCTTGCCTTGCGTAAATCGAGGGAATCTGCGCCATGGTGACATTGTTGAAGAGATCGTACTTGCTGGAGAAGATTGCCAGCGTGATGCCCGGCCGCGGAAGGTAGGCTGTCTGCCGGGTCAGATCAAGCGCTTGCTCCAGGCACCAGCCCCAGCGCTTCATTTTTACAGGCCTGCCGTCGCCGTGAGAGGGAAAGCGCTCCTTGGTGCCCATGGAGCTGGATCTATCCTGCAGCACGACGACATCGTAACGTGAAAGCAAGGAAAGCTCCGTATCGCAGAGATCGCCCGGCAGTCTCATGCGCCTGTCGCTGAGCGGAATTGGAGGTTGAGCACGCACGCCGGCAGGGAGATTCCCGCCGGATGCATCCAGCTCACCCCGTCTGGCAGACTGGTCGACCTGCCCGTCCAGGCGCCCCGACTCTACCTGCCTGCGCCCGTAAAAGGTGCCAGTTCCAGGCTTAAGCTCAATCGGCTTCTCCGGTTCTCTGATGACGTTGACATCCACCTGTCCGGTGAGTGGCTTGGATCTGACTGCCGAATGCTCCTGGCTACCAGGAGGTTCCGGATCGGTACCGGTGGGCTGGCTGTCAGTACCCGGACTGCCTGGATTAGCCCTGACTGGCTGCCCGGAGCCTGTATTTGTATTCCTGTCGATGCGGTACTGGGGCTGCGCGGAGCCCGGGGGGAGAAAAAGAGCTGCGGCTGTGAGCGCCAGACACATCCAGCTGGCAACCGGCCGAGGCAGCCTGTGGCGCAAGATTCTATCTGGCAAAAGAGAAAGCCTGGGCATAGCAGTTGGGTCCGGGTTGTCAAGATAATATCACAGGCAGGCAGAGGCTGCTTCAGCGCCTCGGTTTCACCTCACCCTTTCCAATCCCCCACAGCTTCCAGCGAGTGGTTAAATATTCAGTCCACCTGCCTTGCCTGGCCAGAACCTTTGAGTAATCATGCAGCAGGCGCGGCATAAACGGATGACCCAGTGTCTCGGCCTTGCTTTCGCCGCCTCCGGTTGTACCTGTGGATTTCGCCCCCAGATCAGCTATTGCCTGAGCCAACTGCTTTCTAGCCGCAGGCAGATTGCCGGCTTCTTCATAAGCTTGAGCCAGCTTGTAGCAGCAGACAGCTTGATTGTCTCTCTCTTCAGGCAATTGGCTCCAGGTATCGAGAGCTCTCTTGTAAGTATCCACAGCTTGAGAAGGTTTGCTCATAAGCATGTAGAGATCGCCCAGCCTGCTCATGCCGACTGCGTATGGGCGCAGGTATTGGGGCTTGACCTTGTGACTGCGCTCGTATATTTCCAACTCGTCTTTCGTGATTGCGAGCGCTTCGGCATACTGCTTCTGGGCAGTAAGGGCCTGGGCCAGACCCGCACATGCCTGCGCATATTCTGGATTACCTCTACCCATTGAATCGTCCAGGATGTACTCAGCCTTCCTGTACCAGGTCTCTGCCTGCCTGGGCATATACTTGGCCAGGTAGCATTTGCCGATACCGCTGGCGATCCTGCCATATCTGGGGCTGTCCGGCTCCACAGCTTTGCAGACAGACTCTGCGGTACGATAGAGCTCCAGGGCTTGGTTGAAGTTGTTTACAGCTAGGGCGCAGTCACCACCGTCTTGCAGCACCTTGATGTAGCGCTCGCTTCTGGTCTCCTGATTATGCTCTAGATTCGACAGAGCTAGCATGTAGAAGCGGAGCGCTTCCGCGTAGTAGTGCTGTTGCTTGGCCAGCCGGCCTGCTTCCAGGAAAAGCCTCAGAGAGTAATTGGTATTTCGTCCTCTTTGATTGCTGACAAATTTGGCTGTAAGCAAGGACCTTCGCAAGCTGGAGGTTTGTGGATCCAGGGTTGTGATATCTTTGGGCTCCACCACCTTTTCCAGCTGGCTCCAGACAAGTGGCGGTGGCCCAGCCTCGACAGTGAAAAGGAGCCGGTAGAGGATTGGGAGCATAACACCAGTGGTTAGGATCAATACTAAAACCAACCCGGCGATTGTGCGCGAGCGCCTGTCGGCGGGGATGTACTTGAGCCAGGCAAGCTCGAAGGAGCGGGCCATGCGGACTGCCAGAGACCTTCTGGTTCCTTTCTGCACCTCGATAAGCTCCTGGCGAAGAGCAGCGGCGGAGGGATATCTCCGAGCCGGCTCCTTGGCCATGGCCTTGAAGATGATCCTCTCCAGCCCGGCATTCAGCCTGCTGTTGCCGGTAGCATTGCCGAGGCCGTCCGGCATCTCACTCATATGCTTGTACATCGTCTCGAGCATATTGGCACCTTCCAGCGGGAGTCGGCCGGTGAGCGTCTCGTACATAACGCAACCCAGAGAGTAGATATCGGAGCGCTGGTCCAGCTTGTTGCCGGCGCACTGCTCCGGGCTCATGTAGAGCGGGCTGCCGAACACTTCGCCTGTCTGCGTGAGTCCGGAGCCTTCCTGACCCTCGTGGGGAAGGAGCTTGGCTATGCCGAAATCGACAATCTTGACAGAATTGCTGCCGTCTTCCTGGGGAACTATCATGATGTTGCTGGGCTTGAGGTCGCGGTGGACGACACCATGGCTGTGGGCATGCTCGAGCCCTCTGAGAACCGCGATAAACACATCCATGAAGCGGTCCGGGTCAAGCCGCCCCTGCGCATCCAGGATATCGGCAAGCGATCTCCCCTCCAGGTAGTCCATGACGACCACGGTGTCCCCGGAGGCCCCGAAGGCCCG
>CAYPBX010000289.1:0-1055 GCA_964409075.1 uncultured Candidatus Obscuribacterales bacterium | reverse complement strand
TTGCTGCGTGGCGGGGGTTGCCCGCGGTAAACTCCTCCAGGTAGTCCATGACCAGATAGGGCTCTCCTTTTGCGGAGATGCCGAAGTCATAGGTGGAGATAATGTTTGCGTGCGACAGGCGCGAGGCAGCCTGAGCCTCCTGCTGGAAGCGCTTGAGGCTGTTTTCGTGGGCTACCAGGTGCGGCAGGAGTATTTTCACAGCCACTATCTTGTTCATGAGCTTGTGTCTGGCTCTGTACACCTCGCTCATGCCGCCTGAGCCGATAAGCTCAATCAGCTCGTATTTATCAGCTATTGCAGCTCTTTCAGCCGGTGCATCATCTTTCCGGGCCGGCGGGGTATCTTCAATACGGGTTTTGTCTTCGGCGCTCATCTGAGTTTAAGCTACAGGGCTAATTAGATGCTGCCAGGGTACCCTTTATAGAACAATATTCCCCCGGACATGGCCAGCCAGATCGTTTTTTAAAACGATAGGCGATGAGCAGTCCAGGCGTTTGGGATCCGGCCCGCCTGGTATATATCTTAAGGAAATATCTGCTCAGCCTGTGCTCTGGGAGGAAACGGTTCCGTGCGCATGAAGACTAAGGGCAGTCTCTATATTGTTGTCTTATCGCTTTCAGTTTTGGTCTGTCTGCTGGCTGAAATTGATGCCGGCGCAGAGACGCCCAGCTGGGTCTTGCATCAGCGCGGCAACCAGCTGGGGCAGATGACAGTCTCAATCGGGCAGGCTGGCGCGATTATACGATCGAAGAAGCTGGTGATGATGCTTTTGGCTCCGGACTGGCGTGTGGTCTCGTACAATCCGGAGAATCGAAGGTATTTTGAGGCTCCCAGGGCGGAGTGGGAGAAGAATTACATAGGCAAGCAGAAGAAGACCACTGTGGCTGCTAAAGGTGGACAGGTTGCCATGATCGCCAGCCTTAAAACCATAAAGTATTCAACGCATGGCGGTCGCGGGCATGATCGCCGCGACTTTTATCTCAGCCACGAGATCAAGGCACCAAAACCATTCATGGATGTGATTGCAAAGCTAGTCAACATACCCTCTGGCGTGC
>CAYPBX010000288.1:0-4301 GCA_964409075.1 uncultured Candidatus Obscuribacterales bacterium | reverse complement strand
CAACTTAAGAGCATTCCGGAAATTCGCCTTTCAAATAGAGCTGCGCAAGCCAGACTCGCCTGTTCCGGTTGATTTGCACTGGCGAGCACGGCCCCGGAGCCTGTTCTCCCTGGACTACGAAGAGATATCTGCCTGGTGCGAGGATACTACTATCGGCGGCCAGACTGTAAGGACCTTTTCTCCCGAGCTCCTGCTAGTCAGCCACTGCCTGATCTCAACCATTGAGCGGTGGCGACACCTCACCTGGATCTTAGACGTCTCACGTATTCTTCTGGCTCGCCCTAAGCTGGACTGGGCCCGGGTCGAGCAGCTGGCGACAAGGTTGAGCTGCATGCCCATGGTGGCCTTTGGTGTTTCCCTGGCAAACAGTATTTTGCGTACGCCGGCCCCTGCCGAGATTCTCCAGAAATCAGACAACAAGCCGATGATTGAGCTGCGTAAATTCGCCATTGAGTCATTAGCGTACACTGATGCTCCTGGTTCTAGATATGGCAGCATCTGGCGTTTCAACCTCACTCTCAGGCCTGCCCTGGCTGAAAGGCTTAAGTATGCCTTTCATAATTTTTGCGAGCCGAACTTAGATACCCTTATGCGCCTGACTCTGCCTGATAATTTCCTGGCCTGGTATTATCCCTATGAGGCTGGGTGCCAGATTCGAAGGCTCATACTACAGGCATACAAGAGACTCTTGAGCTGACGCCATCACCACTGTATCCAGAAAACGATGGGCATGGGCTATTGCCCGGGACTCGAAGGAGCTGTCAATTTGATTTCCGACTTGCCACACAGAGAGATTTGTGAGACGGTAACGCCGCATGCGTAAGCATTGGGTGTTATCATTGGATAATACCTCGGGTCCAGGACAGCCATTGGGAATCGTTGGGAAAAGGCAAGCTTGATGGAGCTGCTCCTGCATCGTGTTAGCCTGAATATAGAAAGTCATAGCCCGCGCATACTGGGATGGATAGGCAAATGGTACACCTCCTACCACAACCCTCAGCAATCCCGGAAGACCAGCCATCATACCCTCAAGATCGAGGAGCTGGATTCAAGATACCGTCTGCCGATACTACTGCCGAAGAAGAGTTCTTTCACCGGCATAGAGGTGCTTGGCTGGCCGTGCTATTTTGCCGATAAGATTTTATTTTCCCGGGATCCTGTCGAACATGGTCATGAGCTGTCATTCGACCTGTCAGATCGCAGCCTTTTGGTGAATGTAGGAGGTCGGCTCACCTCCAGCGAAGAAGCGTTCATTTACGGTTGCCTGAAGGACCTGCTCAAGAAAATCATTTTCCCCTTTAACGGTTACGCAGTTATCCATGCAGCAGCGGTCACCAAAAACAATTCCAGGACAGTTTGTCTGTTGGGCAATGGCGGCGCGGGCAAGAGCACGGCCGCGCTGAGCCTTCTTCAAGATGGCTTTCAAATAATTTCCGACAACAATCCACTGCTCTGCTTACAGGCAGGCAGGGCCTTTGTTTTGTCATCTCTGGATGACTTGAGCGTCACTGAACATACAGTGGACATGTTGCCCGGTCTGCGAACCGTATTGGGTAGAAGGAGAGAGGGATCAGGAAAATTTTCCATCTCTCCAATGAGTCTCGGCCAGCGTGCTTTCTCTTTTGGTCCTCTCGCACCGACACACCTGGTATCATTAGTCAGGCAGGATTGTCACAAACCAAGAGTAGGACGGCTGCCCAAGCAGCTGATATTGGCTACCTTGCTCAGGGAATCTCTTGTGCTCTTCAGCAACCCCGACCGAGTCGAATACCCGGCTGAGATTCAGGAGGTGAACGACATTATGTTCGGCACAATCATGCAACTGGTTGATCAATGCCAGGTATTTCAGGTCGTATATGCCAATCACCATCTTCGGGAGCTGCCGAATATACTGGAATCAATTTGAGCGCGCTGCTCTCTTATCGCCCAGGATTGCACTAATAGCTGATGCCGAAAACCTTGCTTGAAGAGATGGTGCTCGCCCAGTATTGCATGGCATATATCTTTTCCTTTCCCTGGTATTCCAGGCCGGTATAGTGCTTGGGAATGAAATAGTGGCTGGGGTAAATCCTCAGCTTGTTATAGCGGATTTGCTGCACTATTGAGGTCAACAGCCCGGGCCCCGTTATGTCGGAGGCGCTCAATGTCCCGTATTGAACCCGATCCATCGTTGAGATTGTCTCTCGTAGCGCTTTCATCAATTCGTTCTCTTTGCATGCCCCCAGATAACCGTTAGACATCACACCTGTACGGACATACTCGTTTTCCCAGCAGCAGAAAGAGTCATTATCCAGAAAAAAATCATCTAACTGATTGAGGCAGAGTGAGTCGGCATCAACATAGATTCCGCCATATGTGAAAAGGACCTCATAGCGAAGAATGTCCGCCTTGCCCGGCAGCTCACGCATCTGATCAAATTGCTGCTGACAGACAAGTTCGGGCAAATTAGCTTCAGTCCACAGCAGGTACTGCCAATCAGCATGCTTTTCCTGCCAGCTGCGCATCATCTGATGAGGACATCGTGTCTGATCTCCCAGCCAGATTTGATGAATGATTCTCGGAATCACAGCTCTTCTCGACTTACCAGCCAACCGTCGCAAGACCCCAACATCGATATTAGCGCTGAGGCCGACCTCTGGTATGATAAGGGATCCTTCCTCAGGTCGCATCTACCTATGAGGAAAACGAAGCAACAGCGATAATAATCTTCTCTTCAAGCAGGTCGGTCAAGAAGGCATCGACATCACATTCAGCCCGCTGCCATGTCACTGTGTAGGCTTGAGACAGCCCCTGTATCACAGCTCCACGGCAAGCGCTTTCTGTCAGCTTTCTGAATACAAATGCAGCTGAGTCTTTCAGCAAAAACCGGCAGCTTCTAGCAATGTTGATAACAATCGCCAGATCTGACTCGGCAAACCAGAACAATACATCTTGAGATATGCGAATCCGGCTGCCGCCATCCCAGAGGAACGCCGGGCGAAACTCTTCCGCTACTGCTCGATAGTCATGAGCAGCCGGCATTTTGGCAAGACCACACCAGCAGCGAAACTGCTCGATAAGGTACCCACCCTTCCAGGCAAGATCCTTACATTTCAGAGCAAGGCGCTCGAAAGAACCGGCAGTCGGAGGCGATTGCCTGGAGCCAGCTTCTCTGTCGCCGGCATTGAGATCTGTGACCCGCCTCATGGAGCCAAATCGATATGCAGCTTCGACTCGAAAGTCAGAGCTACCGCGAAGCATATGCTTCTTCCAGTAAGCAAGCAATGAATCATTGTTGCAATGCACAACTCTTGCCGCAGGCACGTATCTGAATTGATAGCCCAGAAGGAAAAGCCTGAACGACAGCTCTAAATCCTCACAGTAAGAAAGCTCTTCATTGAAAAGGCCGGCTCTTTCGACCGCGCTTCTGCGAAAGATTGAATTACCGGAAGGCACCCAGGGAAAAATGTAAGACATGCCGCATAATGTGTTCTCCAGAAAAGCCAGATCCGATGCGGTCCCGTCGACCTGCTCCAGCTTCTCCACCACAGGGTATTTGTATTTATGTTCATATGGACCAAAGCAGGCACCAATATGGCTGTGGTCAAAGTTGCTAATCATCTCTGACACCCAGGTTCTGCCAGGCACGCAGTGCGCATCCAGAAAGCCCAGGAAAGCCGCGGGCCCAGAGCGAATTCCCAGGTTGCGAGCCGCCCCATCCTTGCCGGTATCCAGCTTCAGCAGCGAAGCACCAGCTGTTACAGCAACTTCAGAAGTATTGTCTGAAGATCCATTATCCACGACATAGATGCGCAAAAGCGATCTTGGGTAATCTTGTCGAGCAAGCGCACTCAGGGTTTCTGGCAGAGACTCTTCTTCATTCCTGGCTGCAATAACAATGTCAACCGAAGGCAGTTGATCACCTGTCACATACCTCCATTGCTTTCGGTGGCATGTCATAAGGCTATGCCTGCCGCCCGGAGTTCATCCTCAGTATGCTGTCCTTTCTACACCCAGCCCTGTTTCATTTACTCTTTCTACCATATAATTAACTATATAATACGAGCTGTGGATGGGCAATTCGGTTTTTTTAGCACAAGATCAGCCTGGAGTACGGTAAGTGAGTGTAATTTTTGTCGATCCTCCCAGTCCGTCTGGTTTTCGTAGTTTCAAGAACCCGCACGGCGGCTACGGTGAAATGTGCCTGACCAGCCGGCTGAAAGTGCCAACGCTTGATCTCTTCCATAGTGCTGCTTTAGTTGTAGACAATGGTCTTGAAGCTTCAATTATTGATTCCGTTCTTTCAGAACATGGACCACAGG
>CAYPBX010000287.1:0-4301 GCA_964409075.1 uncultured Candidatus Obscuribacterales bacterium | reverse complement strand
CCGCCCGCTCCGATGTCGCTCGCTCCGCTTTCAACCGCTTCGCTTCGCACCCGAGTTACCGGGCGCTGCGCTCCGCTGCATGAGTGCGAACTTCAGGAACCAGAAGCCGAGCGTGATTGGCGCGGAGCGCTTCAGAGAAATCACGCTTAAATATACCTGCCATCGGTTGCGCGGATTGATATGTCTCCGGCAGCCAGGCTGATGTGTTTGCCGTTGCTCAACTCCAGAATGAGCGCTCCGTCGGCACCGATATCAACGGCTCTGCCCACCCAGGCTCTTGTCCCGGAGATGGTTTTCACCTGCTGACCCAGAGTGATTGAGTACTTCCGCCAGAGATTCAGGACAGCCTCGGTATCTCCTGTCTCGATCGTGTGAACCATATCTTCAAGCGCGCGGGCAAGATAGGCAACCAGAAGGTTTGCATCCACCGGGGCGCCGCATATGCTCTCCAGGTAGGCTATGCGCCCGGAGAGATCCTCCGGTGGCGGTTCCTGCGGCTGCCTGATGTTGATGCCAGCGCCAATGACAAGGCAAGAGCGCAGATCGGCAGCCGCTGGCGGAGCCTGCACTTCGGCCAGGATTCCCCCCAGTTTGCGCCCGGCGTAGATGATGTCGTTCACCCATTTCAGTCCGGTCTCCACCCCGGTTGCCCTGAGGATGGCCTTATATGCTGCTACCCCTGCCGCCAGAGTATATAGAGTCAAGGCGCTTGCGTCCGTGTCTGGGCGCAGGAGGAAGCTGACATAAAGACCGGCATCGGGCGGCGAGAGCCAGCGCCTGCCCTGGCGTCCGCGCCCGGCGGTCTGCTGCCGGGCGATTACCATGACCCCTTCCGGGGCGCCGGCGCAAGCCAGCTCGCAGGCACGCGTGTTGGTGGAGCCAATCTTGTCCCAGAGCTCATTGGCCCAGCCAGCCGGTCTCCCGATGCGCCCGGTCTCCAAAAGGGATGTTATGGAATCGAGATTTAACATGGTTGCCCTGGTTGATTAAGGCCTCGTAGTTTGCTGTTTGGTTAGCATACTAGAATGGTTACCTGGTCAGGCCGCCCCGGGCAGGCATCCATCGGTCGCCGAAGCGGCAAAGTCGGCCAATCCGGCAAAAGCCTCAAGGCCCTTGGCTGATGGGTATCAGTTCTAAAGATGCCATTTGAGGATCGGCTTTAAACTGTCTGGATCTACGGTGGAAACCGGGCGTATTTGGTCCGCATATTCAACAACATTGTCTGCGGTATCGATGCTGCCCAGTATATAAATCCGACTATTCTTTGTTGCGCCATAATGGATCTAACGCAGCACACGCAGACATGCAACCGGATCTGATCGAAGGCGCGGAAACCGCTTTGAGGGCTGGTTGCCGTAGAGATTTTATTTCCGCTGCCGCTAGTTTTGTGCTATCGTTTGGAATCATCTCGCAGATGCGGACCGACCGAGACTCTCTCTCTTTGCATTCGGCAGGCAGGTAGAACATCCGGAAGGTGAGTCGCTGGGCAGGCGGTGTCATAGCTGTCGGCTTTGAGCCGACAGCAGCGAAAAGCTACAACTGCTGCCGGTGAGATGAGGTACAGGCAAGGGAAAGGAAAGAGCGCTGCTTAAGGCCGCTTGGCGGCTGGTATGTTGCTCTATGTCTGGAGAAGCGGCGTATGTCCGATAAAACAGCTGGCCTCTACTAAGGAATGAACTTTTTATGGGCATTAACGTAGATACAGGAGGAGTAGTAAATGAGTGAGCTGACCACCTCGCTTTTGCCTCATGGCGCTGCTGCTGCTGGCGACGGAGCTGGTGTGGGCGCCGCTTTCGAGCACCGGGTAATCCGCCGCAACGGTAACGTCGTGCCTTTTGAGCCGAGCAAGATTGCTGTGGCCATGACAAAGGCCTTTCTTGCCACCGTTGGAGATGGCGGTCGCGAAAGCTCGCGCATCCGCGACCTGGTGGAGAAGCTGACCGGGCAGGTGGTGGAGACGCTCAGGCAACGACAGGGCGCCGGCGGGACGATTCATATTGAGCAGATCCAGGACCAGGTGGAGATTGCTCTCATGCGGGCAGGAGAGTACGAGGTAGCCAGGCGCTATGTGCTCTACCGGGAGGAGCGCGCCCGGGAGCGCGCCAGGCAAGGTCAGGAGCCGGTCTTGCCCAAGGCTCCTGGCTTCAACATGGTAAAGGCCGATGGCACGACGGTTCCGCTGGACTACAACCGGTTGCGAACTGTAATTGCTGAGGCTTGCGCCGGGCTTGGCGACGATGTCTCGGTGGATGCCATTTTCGATGCGACCGTTGCCAATCTTTACGAAGGAATACCGGAGAAGGAGGTCTTCCAGTCGGGGATCATGAGCGCCCGCCAGCTCATTGAGCGCGACCCGGCTTACGGCTATGCTACCGCGCGCCTGTTACTTGATCAGATCCGGCACGAGGTGCTGGGCGAGGCTGTCACGCATGCGCAGATGGAGACCCGCTACGGGGAATATTTTGCAGACTACGTTGCCGCGGGGGTAGAGGCCGGGCGCATCGATCCCCGGCTTAAACTCTATGATCTCGGGGCGCTGGGGTCGGCTATCTGTCCGGAGCGGGACCTTCAGTTTCAGTACCTGGGGCTGCAGACGCTTTACGATCGTTACTTGCTCCATATTGATGAAAGACGGTTTGAGCTGCCGCAGGCCTTCTGGATGCGCGTGGCGATGGGCCTGGCTCTCAATGAGGTCGAGAGGGAACGGCGCTCTATCGAGTTTTACAACGTGCTGTCGAGCTTTGACTTTATCTCCTCGACCCCGACTCTTTTTAACTCCGGCACAAACAGACCGCAGCTCTCCTCCTGCTTCCTTACCACTGTGAGCGACGACCTCATCGGTATATACGATGCTATTAAGGAGAACGCGCTTCTCTCTAAGTTCAGCGGCGGACTGGGCAATGACTGGACGCCGGTCAGGGCTCTGGGTGCGCACATCGAGGGCACCAACGGCAAGAGCCAGGGAGTGGTGCCGTTCCTCAAGGTGGTGAACGATACGGCTGTGGCTGTAAATCAGGGCGGCAAGCGTAAAGGGGCTGTCTGCGCCTATCTGGAGCCCTGGCATCTCGATATCGAAGAGTTTCTCGAGATGCGTAAGAACACAGGTGATGACCGCAGGCGCACTCACGACATGAATACCGCCAACTGGGTGCCGGATCTGCTCATGGAGCGTGTTGCTCAGGGTGGCGACTGGACGCTCTTCAGCCCTGACGAGGTTCCTGACCTGCACGACCGCTACGGGAAGGATTTCCGGCAGGCTTACGAGCGTTGCGAGCAGATGGCAGATGCTGGGCGCATGAAGCTCTACAAGCGGCTCCCAGCCCTTCAGCTCTGGAGAAAGATGCTCTCGATGCTGTACGAGACCGGGCATCCCTGGATAACCTTCAAGGATGCCTGCAATCTGCGCAGCCCGCAGCAGCATGCAGGAGTGGTGCACAGCTCCAACCTCTGCACGGAGATTACGCTGAACACATCAAGCAAGGAGACAGCGGTCTGTAACCTGGGCTCCATCAATCTGGCTGCTCATGTCAACGGCTCCGGCATCGATCTGGACAAGCTGGCGCGCACCTGCCGCACTGCTGTGCGCATGCTGGACAACGTCATCGACATCAACTACTACTCAGTCAATAAGGCGCGCAACTCCAATCTCAAGCATCGCCCGGTGGGACTGGGCTTCATGGGGTTCCAGGATGCGCTCTACAAGCTGAGGATCCCCTACGCGTCTCAGCAGGCCGTTGACTTTGCTGACAGCAGCATGGAGGCGGTGAGCTACTTTGCAATTCTAGCCAGCTCCGAGCTAGCAGCTGAGCGCGGCGCTTATGCCAGCTACAGCGGCTCGCTCTGGGACCAGGGCATACTGCCTGTCGATAGTCTGGAGATTCTCGTCGAGCACAGAAGCGAGCACCTGGAAGTAGACCGCACAAGCCGCATGGACTGGACGCCGGTCCGAGAGCACATAGGCAGACACGGCATGCGCAACAGCAACTGCATGGCGATCGCTCCCACTGCCACCATCTCCAATATTGTCGGGGTGAGCCAGTCGATTGAGCCTACCTTTCAGAATCTCTTTGTGAAGTCGAACCTGTCAGGCGATTTCACGGTGATCAATCTCTTCCTGGTTGACGATCTCAAACAGCGGGGACTGTGGGACGAGGTTATGGTGCACGATCTCAAGTACTTCGACGGCTCGGTGCAGAAAATCGAGCGCGTGCCGGCGGACTTGAAAAATCTCTACGCGACAGCATTCGAGATCGAGCCGGACTGGCTCATCGAGGCAGCCTCTCGCCGCCAGAAATGGATCG
>CAYPBX010000286.1:0-4302 GCA_964409075.1 uncultured Candidatus Obscuribacterales bacterium | reverse complement strand
CGCTTAAATCATAGCCGCCTTTACAGTTTCAACTATGTGCTGCCAGCTTATTCCGGCTGCATGAAGCAGCTCGTCGGGAGTGCCAGAGCCGGGCATGGCGCTCACAGCCATCTTAATCACGCAAGGCAAGCGAGAGTCATTGCCAGTGAAGGCGTCAAGCACCGCATCGCCCAGTCCGCCTTCAAACCAGTGATCCTCCACTACAATCAAAAGCCCGGTCTCCGCCGCGGCCTTTGCCAGCGTTCGCACATCTATTGGTTTCACCGAATAAGCGTCAATCACTCTAACATCGATCCCTATTTCCTTCAGCTTGTCTGCCGCCCTCATGCTTTCGTGAACGGTAATGCCTGCTGCCACCAGCGTCGCGCCATCATTTGCGCTTGATCGCAAGACCTTGCTGCCACCAACAGGAAACTCCTCATCACCCTTATAAATCACCGGCGTTTTAGCTCTGGTTGTGCGAATGTACGAGATGCCGCTTAAATCAGCCATGGCAACCACCAGCTTTGCAGCTGATACTGCATCTGAGGGATAGAGCACCGTGCTGCCCCAGACAGCACGCATCATGGCAAGATCCTCCAGCCCCATCTGTGACGGGCCGTCCTCACCGATGGAGACCCCTGCGTGAGATCCGCACAGGCGAAGATCAGCCCGCGAGACAGCCGCCATGCGAATGAAATCATAAGCCCGCGCAAGGAAGGCTGCAAAGGTTGAGGCGAAGACAGTCTTACCGCGTGATGCCAATCCGACCGATGCGCCAATCATAATCTGCTCGGCGATGAACATCTCAAAAAAACGTTCCGGATATGCATGTGCAAACTTCTCCGAGAAGGTGGAGTTGCACACCTCAGCGTCGAGAACAATCACATTTTCACGGACTGAGCCCAGGCTTGTGAGCGCATCTCCATAAGCCTCGCGTGTGGCAACCACTTGGCCGTACTCCGGCAAAACAGGTTTGCCTTTTTGAATCAATGCGGGTTGCTTGCTCTCCGGCAATGCCGGCTTCACAACGATCCCCACCTCCCCACCCAGCTCGGCAATCGCCCTGGCTGCTTCGTCCGGATTAAGGGGTTTACCGTGCCAGCCATCTTTGTTAGCAACTAAGGAGACCCCGTGCCCCTTCTCGGTTTTAGCGATCACCAGGGTGGGCCTGCCCTTTGTGTTTATCGCTTCCTCATAAGACTTGTCGATCACCTCAAAGTCGTGCCCGTCTACGGCAACAGTATGCCATCCAAAAGCACTGGCTCTCTGGGCATAAGCATCAAAGTCCCAGCCGAACATGGTCTGACCGCGCTGACCAAGCCGGTTCATATCCAGCACTGCCGTCAAATTATCAAGCTTATAGAAAGCTGCCAGATTAAAGGCCTCCCAAACCGAGCCCTCCGCCATCTCGCTGTCGCCCAGAAGCACCCAGGTCCTGTAGGGCAGCTTGTCCAGATACCTCCCGTTAAGAGCTATGCCGACAGCTATCGGTAATCCCTGACCGAGCGAGCCTGTAGCCACATCCACCCAGGGCAAGACCTTAGGGACTGGGTGCCCTTCAAGTGGACTGCCCAGCTTCCTCAGGCTCATGAGCTCCTCATCGGCAATCGCCCCGCAAGCCTTCAAGAAGGCATAAAGAAGTGGTGCTGCGTGACCTTTCGAGAATACGAGTCGGTCGTTGTTGGGGTGTTGAGGGTGATCAAAATCGTAGCGCAGATACTTCTTCTGCAGCACTGCCAGCAGATCTGCTGCCGACATAGACGATGTCGGGTGACCGGAGCCAGCCTGCGTGGTGGCGCGAATACTGTCCACCCGCATCTGCTGCGCCAGCTTCCTGAAGGTCTCCACCTCTTGAGCTTGCACCTTAATCATTGACTCGTCTCCTTGAGAGTTAACGCGACTTGCAGAGCCAAACCGGCTTCAATTCTACCTCTCGAGAGGCCATACTCTGACATAGCTACTGGAAACGTTTAGCTTTTATAGCATCTTAAAAGAGAGTAGTTCTTAAGGTAGTGATGATATGCTACCCTTTCGGCTTACACTGTTTTAATTTAACAGGCGCAAGAAGGCTGCTGGGGAGGATCAAGATCATGCCTGAGGAGAGTTCCGCTCTTGCCGAACCAGACGTTGCTGATTACAAGCTGCCAGCAGGCGTCAGACCGGAACGCTACGAGATAGAGCTCGAGCCGGATCTGGAAAGCTCCTCTTTTTCAGGGCAGGAGATTGTTTCACTTACCATCAAGGAGCCGACAGGCACAATCGTGCTCAATGCCCTGGACCTTGAAATCGCTGAAGCTGAGCTTGAGGGGTGTGAGGGACAATCGTACAAAGCCGCCATCAAAACGGATGCAAGCAACGAGCGCCTTATCCTCAGCTTTGGGGAGCATGTCACAAGCGGCAACTGGCAACTGAGCATCAAATTCAAAGGCGTGCTCAATGACAAGCTGCGCGGATTCTACCGCAGCAGCTACAAAGATTCGCAGGGCAACGAGAAGCCTCTTGCCACCACCCAGTTCGAGTCCACAGATGCCAGGCGCGCTTTCCCCTGCTGGGACGAGCCGGAGCATAAGGCTGTCTTCCGGGTCAGGCTGGTTATCGACAACCACCTGACTGCCGTCTCCAACTCTCCTGTCGAGTCCGCAGAGCCCTCCGACAAGCCCGGCAAGAAGGTAGTCACTTTTGCCGACACCGTTAAGATGTCGACATACCTCCTTGCTTTCATAGTCGGTGACTTTGAATGCAGCGAGCCCGCTACTGTAGATGGTGTACCTATTCGCATCTGGTCGGTGCCAGGAAAACAGCATCTGACCGGGTTTGCTCTCGACTGCGCCACGCATTGCCTGGCGTTCTTCTCCCGGTACTACGGCATCCCTTATCCGGCCAGCAAGATGGACCTTATCGCCATCCCAGACTTCGCATCCGGCGCCATGGAGAATCTCGGCGCCATCACCTTCAGGGAGACAGCGCTCCTGGTGGATCAGCAGAGTGCGACACACGCAGAGTTAGAGCGGGTAGCTGATGTCGTGGCACACGAAATTGCCCACATGTGGTTCGGCGATCTGGTGACTATGAAGTGGTGGAACGGACTGTGGCTCAACGAGGCTTTCGCAACCTTCATGGAGATGCTGGCGGTGGACGCCTGGAAGCCGGAATGGAAGCGCTGGGAGACTTTCGCTGTCTCGAGATCGGCAGCGCTGGCAGTCGATTGACTGAGGAGCACGAGGACCATAGAGTATCCGGTGCGCCATCCGGATGAAGCAGGCGGCATGTTCGACATTCTCACCTATGAAAAGGGGGCCTCGGTCTTACGCATGCTCGAGCAGTATCTGGAGCCGGAGGTCTTCCGCAAAGGGATAGGGCACTACCTGAAGCAGCATGAGTTTGCCAACGCAGAGACCACCGACCTATGGGATGCTATTGAAGACTCCTCCGGCCAGCCGGTGCGCAAGCTCATGGACTCGTGGATATTCCAAGGCGGCTATCCGGTCATCTCAGCCCATCTTGCCGAAGATGGGCGCAGCGTCGAGCTGAGTCAGAAAAGATTCCTGTACTTGCCAGAAAAGGAGCTGGAGCAGCAGCTCTTCCACGTGCCACTCATGATCAAAGCTGACGCAGCCGGCAGCACCGTCAAGAAAAAGCTTCTTCTTACCAAAGAACATACAATCGTCAGCTTCGCTGAGAACCTGGGGTGGCTTGTTCTCAACGAAGGTGGGCACGGATTCTACCGGGTCAGCTACTCCCCTGATCTTTTGACCCGAATTAGCGAAATACTATTCTCTGAATTAGCTGCGGTAGAACGCTTCAATCTTGTAAATGACAGCTGGGCTGCTTGCGTGGCTGGAGATATTCCCCTTGTCGCCTATCTGAACCTGGCCAGAGCGCTCATACACGAGGAGGATAAGAACGTCTGGGTAACTCTTCTGGGATCTTTCGGTTATATCAACAGAATCCTGGAGCCTGACGACCGTCCTGCCTTCGAGAAGCAGGTCGGACAAATTGCCCGTCCTGCCTTCGACAAGCTTGGCTGGGAGCCCAAGCCAGACGAGAGTGAGCTCACCAGACAGTTGAGAGGACTGCTTGCAGGAGCATTGGGAACGCTTGCCAATGATGGTGAGATACAGGGCAAATCAGAGGAGCTATACAGCTCCTACCGGCAAGATGCAAGCAACGTAGACCCCAATCTTGTTCCTGCTCTGGTAGCGACACTCGCCTTCACCGGCAACCGGGAGAGATACGACGAGTTTTACCGAGAGTATAAAACGGCAAAGACTCCGCAGGAGGAGCAGCGCTATCTCTTTGCCCTGGCGGGCTTCCAGAATT
>CAYPBX010000285.1:1307-4303 GCA_964409075.1 uncultured Candidatus Obscuribacterales bacterium | reverse complement strand
AGAGCACCTGGACGAGGTTCTTGCGGAGGAGAAGAGGGAATACAGCAGGCTGCGCAGCCTCCTTTCCGATCAGCCGGAGCAAGTCAAAGCTGTCGAGCACATGCAGTTCCTGGCGCGCAGAAGCAGCCGGCTCGCTCAGGCCGTCAAGGAGGACGTGCTGGCCGGGGACCGGCTGGCACTTCTGCTGCGCGTGCCCGACATACAAAGAGAGCTGGGGTTTCTGCTCAAACAATTTGTGCTCGAGCACAAGGAAATTGCAGACGGACAGCGCCAGTTCCAGGCCAGCGGCTCGCCGCTTCCCGACCTGTGGAAGCTCAGGCTGAAGCAGGCTCTGGCGCTGGGAATTTTCTTCAGCATAGGGATCGGGCTGCTCCTGTCCGTCTTTTTCTCGCGAGGAATCGCCAGACGCCTCCAGACAATCATGGAAAATACAGACCGATTCTCTGCCGACAAACAGTTGTTGCCAACACTGCCTGGTTCCGATGAGATCGCCAACCTGGACAGGAGCTTCCACCAGATGGTTGCCCAGCTGGAGGAGTCCAGGGACAGAGAAAGGGAGGTTCAACGCCTGAAAAAGGAGTTCGTCTCGATGATTGGGCACGATGTCAGGACACCCCTATCCTCTTTGCAGATGGCCACACATCTGGCGCGTGCCGGATCCCTAGGACGGCTGACCCAGGAGGGTCACCGCACCATGGGGAGCATGGAGAATGAGATCAAAAGGTTGCTGAGCCTAATAGATCAGCTCGTCGAGATTGAAAAACTAGATGTTGGCAAACTTGAGCTCAACCTGGAAGCCGCTCATCTTGATATCATTGTCGAGAACGCCGTCGACGCCGTCCTACCCATGGCTCGCAATAGTGGAATAGAGATCTGCCTTGATGTTGATCATATAGAGGCGTTTGTTGACACACAGCGCCTGCTCCAGGTTATGGTCAACCTGCTTTCCAACGCAATCAAGGCCTCTCCTGCAGGATCAGCAATTCATGTCACAGCCCGGCAGCTACCGGACGAATTCGAAGTGCGCCTCAAGGACGAAGGGGCTGGAATTCCTGAGAGCCTGCGGAGCCTTATCTTCGAGCGTTTTGAGCAGGCACGCCACACTTATGAGCCTGGCGCAGGCGGAACCGGTCTCGGTCTTGCCATCTGCAAGAGCATTATCGAGGCTCACAAGGGAACTATCGGCGTCGAGAGCGAGGAAGGCAAAGGCTCTACATTCTGGTTCAGGATCCCCCTGCCTGCCTGAGCGGCTCCAATCATTGGCTCTAGCTCCTGTTTGCCCACGGTTAGAATCCGGTCAGATTTAGCGTGTAACTTTGAACTGAGAGGTGGAGCTTACTAAGCCGCGGTACCTGCATCCATTAGGGTTGCCGGGGACAGAAGCGGGATAAACCCCACTTCCTCGACATAGCTAACTTAGAGCCAGCACTCGCTGTCCCGATAATACACGGGCTGGGACCGGATCATGACAGGCAAAATACAAGCCTGTCCGAGAACCAAATGCATTACCGAACGCCATTTTTAGTCACAATCGCCTGTCTGCTCACCGCTTTCCTCCCCGTGCTGGCAAAAGATCAATCTAAGACTGCCACAGGACAAAACGCGCACCATGAGCAAATCGCAGCTGCGCCCGTACATCGCTTATTTCCGCCTCAAGTAGTCTCCAATTCCCTGCCAGGGATTGCCCAGGCGATCTCCACGGGGAACCTTGATATAGAGGTAGAGCATAACCAGTTGAGATTGCCAGGTGAGGGCGAGCTGGTAATCCAGGCAGACAAAGATCTCTCTTTAACCACAAGCGGTGGCATGATCTTACTACAGAAGGGATCCGTCGCTCAGATAACAAGCAATTCCTGGTGCTTAAAGGTGAGAAATCTTTACGACAGGCACTCTGGTGCAATTCGCGTGCATGTCGAGGACCGATTTCTAGATCTAGACACAGGACAAGAGGCAGTACTTGCAGACAACCAGGACCTTCTGCGCTATGTCATTGTCTCCGATCTGATAGGGCGTCGTCGCATGAGAATATTCACGTTTAGCAGTGGGACAGCTGTGCTTTTTGGCGAGTTTCAACCTCAGGGAGTCATGCTGCGCAGCCCGGTTTTCAGAGCTCTCAGGAAGAGCAACAAAGGCGCAGAAAGAGCAATATTCAAAAACTGCCTGAAAATGTCTGCCTGCCTGGCGCACGCTACGGCATCGCACGGCAACTACGTCCTTGTCGGCAAATAGGCCGGAAGCATCAAACAAACAAGTACAGGAGGAAAAAGGGAAGAGTGGTTAACACAGATCTGAGATTAGAGCGCTCACCTGCCATCATTTGGCTCTTGGTGCTTGTCCTATCGGGAGCAAGCGCTGGTTATCTAGCAACACAAGCACCAGCGCTGTCCCAACCAGTGCCCGTGCAAAAGCCTGTGTCGCAGCCGGTCCAGGCGCCTGCCGCACCGGTTGCAACCACACCGCTGGCTCCAGCAACAGCTCCAATCGTAGTGTCTCCTACTGTACCTATCATCGCTCCCTCACACGCCCAGGCAGTGCCTCAAGCTCCAATCATGATGGCCCCTCAGATCCCTACTCCAACAACGGTAGTAGCTACTCCGCCGGTTCCTGCCTCAGCTACAGTGATAGCCACTCCACAAAGTCTAGGCACAATACCGTTGGTGGTGGCCCCGGCCCAGACTGCAATGCCGAATCTGCCTGCATCTCTCCCATCCATACCAGTGGTTGCTCCTCCTGCCCTGCCGATGGTGCCTCAAGCACCCGTCTTGGCGACTCCACAGGCTCCTGTCTCAGCTCCAGTAGTAACGACGTCCCTGACACCGGCCCAGCCCCCGGTGCCGAGTCCGCAACCGCCTGCTGCTCCGCAACCCGGCAGCTCATTCGGCCCTGCTGCCGCGGGAACCATGGGCTCATCAGCTGCAGGCAGAGTCCTGGCGCCGCGGGTAGGAACCGACCTCATCCCCGGACAGGATCACAAAGCTAGAATGGCCGAGGTGACA
>CAYPBX010000285.1:0-1297 GCA_964409075.1 uncultured Candidatus Obscuribacterales bacterium | reverse complement strand
ACAAGAACCAGCAATGTACCCGCGACGAACTCCAGCGACAATCAGGTAGCCTTCAGCTCCATTCCGGTCACGAAAATAGCCTCCCCGGTCAGTGGAGTGGCAGCCCAATACTCTGAAGAGCCGCCCACCAACGTCGGACGGTTGCGACCTGTAGCCCGCCAGGCAGCTGCAGGTTCCAACCGCCAGCCTACTCAAGACAGACAACTGAGATCTCTAACCGAGGCACAGCAACGACGCATTAGGGAGCTGGTAGACAGATTTTTTCACAACAGATACAGAGTACGAGATCAAGCCCAACGAGACCTCCACGAGCTGCTTCGCCCTCTCGCCAGAACCCATGATGTTCTTACACTTCTCGGGCAGTTGCTAAACCAAGCCCCAGATCTAGAGGCTCGCTTGAGAATTGAAAGAGCAATTGAATTCGTTGAGGGCCTGTTAGACCTTGTTCGGGATCAACAAGGCAGAGTCATTGGCATTAGGGCAGGTGGTCGCCTTGTGGTACAAATCACAAGGGACGGGCAGGGCAATATCACCAGGCTAGAAGCACGAAGCAGCGATGGGACCTGGGTTACTATACTGCCTGTTGCAGGGCCTCTCCGGGATCCTTATATCCTAACCATACACGGTTTCTCGGGCCGCATAGTCATCGACAACAACGGAAACATGACGCTTGTCGAGCCTAGATCAAGTATCTTTGAACGGGAAGAGGACCTCAGGCGGCGCCCGATCTCAGTAGACGATTTAATCAACGAAGCCAATCGGACAAGACCGAGAGGACCTCGGCCCCCACAGCGCAGGGGTCGGAACAATCAGGCGAGCCGGCAACAGGCTAACAGACAGGTAACCCGATTGGAACAGTCAAGTGAGTCACAATCAAGAGGTAGATCATCCAACCCGAGCAATGCCTCGCACAGATCACCGATCCAGGAGGGCTGGGGGCTTCTACTGAAAGCCGAAATTGACCTGCGTAAGGGCCAGGTACGCAAAGCATATGAGACCACCCTGCAGGCCCTGGCTCTCTTAGAGTCGCATCCAGGGCTCCAGTCCCGCGATGATTACAAAAGGCTCATGAATCGGCTGCTCAGCCTGTTAAGAAGAATCATCGCTCCATATCGCATCCGCACCGTGCAAGAGGATTCCCACACCCGGCAATCTCGGAATTATCTGAATCAGGTATTTAAGTGACATCGCGACTATCCAGCAAGTACGGTTCTGTATGTGTCTTGCAATCTGATAGATTCGCTAGCGACAGGAGTGGTGCTCGAGCGTCTGAATAATCGAGGGACCCCATATGTAC
>CAYPBX010000284.1:0-4303 GCA_964409075.1 uncultured Candidatus Obscuribacterales bacterium | reverse complement strand
CATCCGCCGCAAGGCCGGCAAAGCTGCAGCAGCCGCCAAGTAAGGAAGGGTCCTATGATTAAGGCAACCAACAGAAAAGTCACACGATTGAAGCGCCACCGCCGCATACGCAACAAGATCCTGGGTACCTCAGCCCGCCCGCGGCTTTGCGTCTTTCGATCCAACAAGCACATCTACGCGCAGATAATCGACGACAGCAAGGCACACACACTGGCAGCCGCATCCACTCTCGACCAGGCTTTGAAAGCCTCGGTCGCCAAACCCTGGAACAAGCATGGCGCTGAGGCAGTCGGGCAGCTGATCGCCGAGCGCGCCCGGGCAGCCGGTATAGATGCGGTCGTTTTTGACCGCGGTGGCAATATTTTTCACGGCAGAATAAAGGCTGTCGCAGAGGCAGCCCGCAAGCAAGGCTTGCAGTTTTAGAGAAAGGAGATTTTGCATGGCAGAGAAGAAGGAGACAAAGGCCCGGAAGCCGATAAGCAAAGGCAAGGCGGCGCCAGCACAGCCAGAGGCGCAAGCCGCCGTACCCGGGAAGGCGCAGTCCCGGGAGCCTGCCTGGGGCAAGGCAGAAGAGACTGGCGAGCCTGAGCCAGCAGAAGCTGAGCAGCTACAATCGCACGAGACTGCCGAGCCTGAGCCGGATGAGACTGTTACCCCGGAGAGCACAAGCCTCGAGGCTGAAAGCCAGCCGTCTCCAGGCAGCTTACAAGAGTCGGCAGCCCTTGCCAGGCAAGCCTCGCCTGAAGCTCCAGCCGGCGAGCAAAGCCGGCAGCAGGGCGAGGGACAGTCAGGCAGGAAGCCGGTAGCTGCTGGCGGCCAAGCGCAAGCGCGCAAGCCGGGCGAGCCGATAGTTAAAAGGGCACCACATGAGTCTCGACCACCCTCCGAGGAGGAGGAGGACTCGGCTCCGCGCAGCAAGCGCCGGGGACGAGCCGACGCCTCGGCCAGGCGTCAGATTGAGGATATGCGCGGGCGCGCTGAGAGCGAGTGGGAGGAGAAGATCATCCAGGTCCGCCGCGTCACCAAGGTAGTCAAAGGCGGCAAGAAGCTGAGCTTCCGGGCAGTTGTTGCTGTCGGCAACGGCAAGGGCCAGGTCGGTATTGGCATCGGCAAGGCAGCCGAGGTCATCGGAGCGATTCAGAAGGGAATCGTCGATGCCAAGAAGAATCTCACCAGCGTGCCGCTCATCGGCTCCACGATCCCGCACCAGGTGCTGGGCCGACAGGGGAGCAGCCGCATTATCATCAAGCCGGCCGCCCGCGGCACCGGTATCATAGCTGGTGGCGCCGCCAGAGCCATACTGGAGCTGGCCGGCATAGGCGATGTGCTCGCTAAATCCCTGGGCTCGCGCTCGCCGCTCAATGTGTCACGTGCCACCATCAACGGGCTCAAGGAGCTGAGAACCTTCGAAACTGCCGCGCGTCTGCGGGGCATATCCCTGAAGCAGCTCCTGACAGGCTGAGCACAGGACGGGCGAATATGATGAAAGGAAAGATAAAGATGCTCAAAATTAAGCTTGTCAGAGGACTGGCAGGCAAGAAGGAGACGCAAAGAAAAGTGGTGCGCGCGCTCGGGCTCTCGCGCCTGGGCAGCCAGGTGGAGCGCGCAGACACACCGGCAATTCGCGGCATGGTCAACAAGGTCCAGCATCTGCTGAGAGTTGTGGAAATCTAGGCCATTACGCCAGGCTCCAAACCGTAAGGACAGTCGCAAGCCGAGTCCGGAGAATAGTCCGGGCGCAAGGCTGAGGAGGATAGATGAAACTGAATGAGCTGACACCCGTCTCCGGATCGCGCAAGCGATCCAGGAAAGCCGGACGAGGAATAGCATCCGGTCAGGGCAAGACATCCGGCCGCGGACACAGAGGGCAGAAGCAGCGCTCCGGATACAGCAAACGTTTCGGCTTCGAGGGCGGGCAGACACCTCTCTATCGCCGTCTGCCCAAGATCCACAACTTCGACGGCACACATCTCAGCCGCGCCTGGGTGGAGATTAACGTAGGCTGCCTCAATCACCTGGAGCCAGGTTTTCAAGTTACCGGGGGAAGCCTCTATGAGGCAGGTCTTATTGCCGCCCCGACTGACAGCCTGCGCGTTCTGGGCAACGGGCAACTCAAGGTGGCACTGATCGTAAAAGCCCGGCATGTATCCGGCGGTGCGCGTGCAAAAATTGAAGCTGCCGGCGGGCAGGTGGAGATTCTCCAGCCTGCTCTAGGCAAGAAGGCAGGAAAGTATGCAGGCGCTAAGGTGCCAGGAAAGGGCAGAAAGGCAAAATGAGACCGACCCGGGTAGCTAGCAACCCTCCTTTTGCCAGGTTGCAAATATACGATAAGCTCAGGAGGTCTTAAATGCAGACTCCAGGCAAAAGAGGCGGACGCATAGCCAGCCCGGAAGAGATGATGAAGCTCCTCTCAGCAGCCGGGCTCAAGGAGCGCATAGGATTCACCATATTGATAATCGCCCTGTACCGGCTCGGCGTCCACATTCCTATTCCCGGCGTAGATCCGCAGGCCTTCATGCAGCACCCGGAACTTGCGCAGAACCTTTTGGGCATGATCGATCTTTTCACCGGCGGCGCCTTGGGCAAGATGTCCATTTTCTCCATGGGTATCGCGCCCTATATCACCGCCTCGATCATCATGCAGCTCATGACTGTGGTCATCCCCAAACTGGAAGAGCTGCAGAAACACTCCGGCGAGCAGGGAAGGCGCCAGGTGCAGCAGATCACCCGCTATGCCACCGTGATCTTGGCCGCCTTCCAGTCCTTCATGCTCTGCAGGCTCTTGATGCAGATCCAGAACCCGGCTGTGGTTGTGACGCCGGGTATCGGCTTTCTCATCAACACCACCATCATCCTCACCGCATCAGCAATTCTCATCATGTGGATGGGCGAGATCATAACTGAGCGTGGTGTAGGCAACGGTGCGTCACTGCTTATCTTTCTCGGCATCGTCGCCCGCCTGCCGGTGATGATTACAAACACCTACGATGCAGTACAGACAGGTCAGTCGCCTGTCTGGGGTGTCACGGTGATGGCCCTTGTCTTCCTTGGATTGACCATGCTGTCGTCTGCCTGCAGCAGAGCGTGCGCAAGATAATGGTTCTCGGGGCCAGAAAGACTGTCGGCAGGCAGGTCTTCGCCAGCCCGGACGACTACCTCTATCTACCTGTCAATCCTTCCGGCGTCATGGCAATTATTTTCGCTTCCTCGCTTTTGATGTTCCCCTCTACCATCACCTCCTTTGCAGGCTACCGGGGAATCAATCCGGCCCAGAGCCTCTATGAGCTCATTTCAGGCCTGCCTTATGTAGGGAAACCTTTTGCTGCCCTTGCCCAGATACCAGCAGTAACGGCCACCTGGGAGTTTGTCAGCCAGGAGTTCATTAACCTCTTTGCTTACTACCGCTGGGAGCATTCGCTGCTTTACTTTGGCCTGATTGTCTTTTTTGCTTTCTTCTACGCCTCGATTGTGTTGCCAGTAAGGGACATGGCCGAGAACTTGCGGCGGTCCGGGCGCGCTATTCAAGGCATTAAGCCAGGCAGGCCGACCGCCGAATTTCTGGAGGCAACCTTGAGCCGGCTCATCTGCGTAGGCTCCGTCGGAATCGGGCTTATCGCCATCCTGCCTATTCATATGGAGCAGGCCACCTACGTGCAAACCCTGCAGGGGTTGGGCTCAACCTCCCTCATTATTCTCGTGGGCGTGGCCATCGACACGCAAAGGCAGATTATGACTCATGCGCTCTCGGCACAGTATCAGGCTCGCGGTCTCTTCCGCGCGCCGGGGAAAAAGTGAGGTCTGACATGCAACTATGTTTTCTGGGAGCGCCGGGCGCCGGCAAAGGAACTCAATGCAAGCGCCTGGCCGAGCATCTCGATATCGTGCACCTCTCCTCGGGAGACCTCCTGCGCCAAGCTGTTGAGTCCGGCACCGCCGCCGGGCTGGCTGCTAGCTCCTACATGAACAGGGGAGTTCTGGTGCCGGATGAGATACTAATTGATATGTTCCGCGGCAAGCTCACCAGCTCCGACTGCCGTGGCGGCTTCATTCTGGACGGCTTCCCGCGCAACGTCGCCCAGGCGAAGAGCCTGAATCAGCTCCTGGAGGAGATTGACCGCACCCTCTCGGCAGTCATCGATCTGCAGGTGGATGAGACGCTGCTTTTAGAGAGGATCACCGGGCGCCGGGTATGTCCGGACAAGAGCTGTGCGCAGGTGTTCCATATAAGGTTCGCCCCGCCACGCAAGGATATCTGTCTCTTATACACATCTCCGAGCCAACGAGACTAGGCATGATCTCGTAT
>CAYPBX010000283.1:0-4310 GCA_964409075.1 uncultured Candidatus Obscuribacterales bacterium | reverse complement strand
TTCTTGCCTCGCGCAGCTCATCGCTGTGCAACTTATTGACGCCCGAAGCAAGCTTATCAGGAAAGCAGCTGGAGCCACCTGGCAATAGCGTCCCGGGGGCAGCTGGGCGACGCATGGCCTCACCCTTACATATGCACAGCGGCGAACACGCATGCATTATTGTGCAAGCCAGAATCGATTTCAAGCCTCGATCGCCCAGGCTAGCGCTTGCCTGAGCGCAATCGCGTTAAACAGCCGCCCCTAAGGGCGGAATGCAGCACGGGCTTGAGGGCTGCCGCATCTACCGCTGAAAAACGCCGCGTTAACACCGAAGTCTCCTCGTCTCGATGCAGATACCGATTAGCTGGTTGTCATTTAGTGTATAACAGGCTTCAGGTGAGGTACAGCTCAACGACCTGCTCCGGGCAGGATGGACGGGCGGCGTAGCCTTACGGATGGTCTGTCAGGCATCCACAACAGCCAAGAGGGATTTATTCGATGACAACCAGGAGCTGACAATGGTCAAGGCAGGGCTAGAAGATGTTGTAGCCGCAAAATCAGCCATCTGCTTCATCGATGGGCAGGAAGGGCGGCTGTTTTACCAGGGGTATAACATTCATGACCTGGCGCAACACTCGACCTTCGAAGAGGTCGTTTATCTCCTCTGGTTCGGCAAGCTGCCCAATAAAGAAGAGCTAGCGAATCTCTCAGCCGACCTGGCCAGCAACCGCCGACTGCCACCGGATTTCGTCGAGATGATGAAGCGTTGGCCGGCGGGAGCCCTACCGATGGAAGCGCTGCGCACCGCTGTCTCAGCGCTCTCCATGTACGACCCTGATGGGCAGGACAACTCCAGGACAGCAAACATTGCCAAGGCCACTCGCCTAACAGCCAAGATTCCAACCATAATCGCCTACTGGGACAACATACGCAAGGGCAGGCAGCCGCTGCCTCCAAAGACCGACGTTAATCTGGCCTGTAACTTTCTCTATCTCCTGAACCAGGAGATGCCCAGTGATACCGCAGCCAGGTGCCTGGATATTGCCCTCATTCTGCACGCCGAGCACGGCTTCAACGCCTCTACCTTCGCCGGTCGGGTTACAGCCGGCACGCTTTCGGATATCTATTCAGCAGTCGTAGCAGCCATCGCTACGCTCAAGGGCCCTCTGCACGGCGGAGCCAATCAGGAGGTCATCAAAATGCTGGTTGAGATTGGCTCTCCAGACAAGGCGGTACGCCATATCCAGCACCTCCTGGAGGAAGACCACAAGGTCATGGGCTTCGGGCATCGAGTCTACAGAACCGAAGATCCGCGCGCTACACACCTGCGCAAGATGTCTGAGGAGCTTGGCAGGCAGAACAACGAGCCTCACTGGTTTGAGATCTCACGCCGCATCGAAGAATTCATGCGCCAGGAGAAAGGACTCAACTGCAACGTCGATTTTTACTCGGCCTCTGTCTACCACATGCTTGGCATACCCGGAGATCTCTTCACGCCTATATTCGCCTGCTCCCGGATATCCGGTTGGGCTGCCCATCTTCTCGAGCAGTATGCAGACAACAAACTCATCAGGCCGCAGGCTGAGTATACCGGCAGCCTAAATCTCACATACCTGCCCATATGGCAACGATAATCAGCCTCCCTTTTCCATCGCCTTTGCTGCAGAACCCGTACCTGCGCTTCTTCAATGTGATCTTCCAACGATTCACAACAAGGCATCTCCCGCTCGCTGCCGATAAGCAATGTACACCCGCTCCAGGAAAGGCTCGGCTCCATCCTCACCGGTGGACTCGGTAAGCTTCTTCTTGAAGTGCTGAGCGAGCAAAAGCGCTAATTTGCCTCGCTCAGCAGCCGGCATTTTCTTTCTCCGGCTAAGAAAGGAGACCAGTAGATCGTAATCTCGAGGATCCACCCTGCCAATGTCCACCATACCTGCATCTTGTGCCTGAGCGGTGGTTTCAATCTCCTCCAGCAAGATGGCCGACAGCCTCTCGCGGATAACCAGAGTTCCTGCCGCCAGATCGCCCAGACGCCTTTCATGGCGCTCTATCAGCATCACAAGGAGCCCGATGCCGAAAAACAGGTCGACAATGCGCACCAGATTGCGGATAAAGGCAGAGGCCCAGGTGATAGGCTGCCCATTCTGCTCAATGGCACGTATGCCAGCGAGCTTCTTTCCCGGCGTCTGACCCTGCCAGCTGCCCTCGAAATAGATATGGTAGCCAAACCCGACCACCAGAAGCGCCAGCATCAATAACCCCAGCCCAGACAGCATGAGCCAGTTGCGCAGCTCCTCGGCCATGGGAATATTGGCAAGGGAGATGCCGGCCCCCAGCCCGATTATTATCAGGGCAGCAGCAGCGGCCCACATGATGACATTATCGACAACAGCTGCATAGACACGGTTGCCGATCCCGGCCAGCTCCAGGTGTAGGTCGACGTTCTCCGGGGTAGAGATCAGATAGTCGGGGTTGCTCATCTTATGCGTGCTTCAGCCCTGGGCCTTAAGGTGTCTCACCATGAACATAGAACGCTGGGTTCGAAGCCGGAAGCCGACCTGGAACAAGCTTGAGGAGCTGGTCAAGCGCATCGAGCGCCAGGGGCTTCACAGCCTGAGCCCGGAAGAGCTCAAGGAGCTGGGCAGGCTCTACAAGTCCACCTCCGCTGACCTATCGCGCGCGCGCGCCCTGGATATGGGCGGGGCTGTGCCTGCCTATCTCAACAACCTTGTCGTCAAGGCTCACAACCAAGTCTATCAGACAGCACAGAACCGCTGGCAGGATTTCGGTCACTTTCTCTGGGTGACCTTTCCAGGGCTTGTGCGCCAGAACATTCTATACGTGGGCGCTGCGGTAGTCCTGTTCATGGGCCCCCTGGTCTACAGTTATGCCATGATGCTCCAGGATGTCGAGTTTGGGCATCTGGAGATCTCCAAGGATCAGCCGCTCATTCCGGAAGCCATGTGGCACATGATTGCCAAAGGGCGCATGTGGACGGACGGCGCAGAGTCTTTCAGCCCCATGATCTCCGGCTTCATAGCTGCCAATAACATAAAGGTGGCAATCCTCTCCTTTGCCATGGGGATAACCTTTGGAGTAGGCACCGTCTATGTATTGCTCGTCAACGGACTGATGATCGGCACCGTACTTGGTGCGTGCAAGGTGTATGGCATGGCCAGCAGACTGGCGGCCTTTGTAGTTCCACACGGGATACTCGAGCTCTCGGCCATATTCATCAGCGCTGGCGCAGGGTTGAAAATGGGAAAAGCGTTGCTCTTTCCCGGCAACCTGCGCAGGGTTGACGCATTGAAGATTGCCGCCCGCCCGGCCTTAAAAATGTTCGGCGGCTGTGTACCGATTCTTCTCCTTGCCGGAGTCATTGAGGGCTTCATCTCCCCGCGGACAGATCTCTCCCCCGATATCAAATTCGCGGTGAGTATCGCAACAGCTGTCAGCCTCCTTGCCTATATCATGCTGCCGCGCAGTCACGGTCAGAAGAACGACGCGGAAGGCGATCTCGCCATGGAAAAAAATCTCGATCTAAGTGGCTGACTTCAGCCGCGCCCGTCGGGAGTCCTTCAGACACTCTGCGCCTCAACACAAACAACAGTCTCTACCCCTTTCTGGGTGCTCTTGACAGCGGCTCGGCAACCCCTGACCGGGTTGGATGTCATTGCAAAGGAGGCAGACAGGCAAGCTCCGGCGTTCGATGCCTTTCGTTAGAATATAGGGTCGAAAGCAAAGGGCCTGCCCGCCCTGACCGTGGGAAGATCGAAATGGCACAAGACTCTTCATCGATCGAGGCTCTGCCCCATTCGGTTGTGCGCCGCAGGCGCCCAACCGGGCAGATTCCGGCCTACAGGCGCCTGCCGCCTGGGCAACGGCTCATTCTCTATCTCATCCTGGCTGCAGGCATCGTCCTTCTGCAAGCTTCCTATCTCCAGCTGGCCCGCGACGGCAGATCGGGATCAGCGCAGTCTCAGGTCAAGATCGAGCCGCCCTTCCGGGCGACACGTCATCTGGATAAACTGGCAATCGCAATTGAGAGCAGACTTTCCGGGAAGCCTTTTCGCACCGGGGTGTTTCTTATCGAGCCTGCCACCGGCAGGTATGTAAATCTCAATGGCGAGAGAGAGTTCTCTGCTGCCAGTATGATTAAAATTCCTGTACTGGTTGCTCTTCTTGATGCAGCCGCAAAAGGCAAAGTTAAACTCGACGACAGGCTGACCATCAAAGAAAACCTTATAGCCGCCGGCTCCGGCTTTCTGCCGAGGCGACCCGTAGGCTCTGTCGTTACGCTTGAGTAAGCATCCGAGCTTATGATCACGGTT
>CAYPBX010000282.1:0-4313 GCA_964409075.1 uncultured Candidatus Obscuribacterales bacterium | reverse complement strand
GCTGTGCTCCGTGAGGCAGCTAAGCTCGAGCCCGGCGATCCCAGGCCGTTTCGGGAGCTTGCCACCATGCTAGTGGACAGGGGAGACTATGTTGGTGCAGCCCGGGAGTTTACGCGGGCTTTGAATATCAATCCCAACTCAGTGGATGATCTTGTGGCCTTGGGATACTGTTATGCTCAGGAGGATGATTTTCTCAAGGCCGAGGCTGCCTTTGTAACTGCCTCTGCACTGCAGCAGTTGACCTCTGGACAGACACCGCCGGAGCAGGAGGCCAGGCTGGATGTTATGCGATCTCTGGCTGTGCTCTTGCTGGCTGAGGGTCGCTTCACCGACGCGGTCACCCAGCTGGAGGCTATCGCCAGCTCTCCTTACGGCAAGGATAAAAGGGCGCTCGATCTTTTTCTGCTTGCCCAGGCAAAAGCAGGCCGCGACAGGGATTCTGCTGCCGGTTCGGCTTTGATATCAGCCTTTGAGCAGCTGAGGGATCCAGATAAGAAGAGCCAGCAGTACGCACTGGTCGAGACCTTGCTAACAATCGACAGGCCTGGCCTTGCACTACGGGCGCTGGAAGTCCTCGCTGAGGGTGAAGTAGAAAGTGATGCGCAGCTTCTCTCCTTTAAGGCAGGAGCCCAGAGGCTCAAGGGCGATCTGGAAGGATCTGAGAAGATGATATCGAAAGCGGTATCGCTTGCCGGGACCGATCCCGAAGCAGCAGCAGCAGTCAAGACTGAGAGGGCACGCGTGCTGCTGGCTGCCGGCAGGCTTGAAGAGGCAGACGAGAAGGTGAGAGAGGCCATTGAGCTTCACCCTAAATCCTTTGCCGGTTACGAGCTTTCAGGGCGCATTTACCTGGCCAGAGGTGATGCCGGGAATGCTTATGCCTCAGCAAAAAAGGCCCTGGAGCTCAACCCTTATTATGTCAGTGCTTATCTGTTAGCTGGCCAGGCGAGCCAGGCAAAAGGCAAGCTTGCGGAAGCCAGATTAGAGTATGAGAAGGCCGTCGAACTCTATCCTGCCTTGATTCAGGCGCACCGGCTGCTTTGGAAAGCGTATCTGGAGCTGAATCTGCCTGAGAAAGCCGAGAAAGAGAAGAAGGCGGTTGCCATCCTGGAGGAGCGCCAGTCTGAGGGGGCGTCGGAAGGCGATGCTGGCTGAGTCTGTCCACGGCATTATGGCTGAGTCAAACCCCGCCCTTAAGGGCGAGGTGCTTAGAAGGAATGCAGCAGCGCTTGAACGCTGTCGCACAGATCTGAAAAACCCCGGCGTTAACGCCGGGGTCTCCTGGTTGTAGAGCAGGGCGGATGGAGGCAGTTGATTAGAGCGACATGGGAATGTTTGAGCACGAGAGGATGCGCACAGGAAGGAGAGTATTCGGTAGACGCTTCCCGATTGGCGTTCGCCTGGCAATTGTCCTCTCAGTCCTGGCTGCGGCGGCCTGGACGGTAATGGATCAAAGATGGATGACTGTCCCTGATACGGCAATTGGTGTCAGCTGGCAGGAGCATGCAGAGGCGCTCAGGCTGTCTGAAAGCACAGGTAAGCCGATCCTGTATGAGTTCACGGCTAAGTGGTGCCCGCCCTGCCAGGATATGGAGCACGAGGTATTTGCCGACGCGCAGGCGGCAGCGATGATAAATCGTAACTTTGTTCCTGTTAAAGTAGTAGATCGAATTCAGGAAGAGGGGCGCAATCCCAGCTGGATTTCGAATCTGCAGAGCCGATGGGCTATTGAGGGATTTCCGACCCTTGTGGTGGTGCCATCGGGCGGTGGGCAGGTGCTGGTGGCGGTGGGCTACGCCGGCAAGAATGCGACAGTAGGCTTTCTCCAGCGGGCCTTCAAGCCGGTGCGCAAATAGGTGCTGCCTATGTTGAGCCCCGCGATATCCGGACCGGTGAGTGTCCGGTGTTTTTTAACAGCCGGCTATCTTGAAGGCAAGATTGTTCAGCGCTTAGATCTGCCCCGGCTGCCCGGCCAGCTTGCCTGAGGATGATCGCTGCCTGACCGCAGCTGAGATAGCGACATCTGCCGCCATACTGTCGACTATCTTCCCAATCAGCTGCTTGCCACCTTCTGCATTCATATGGCAGGTGTCGTAAAAATAAAAGCTGGGGAAGAGCTCCTCGTCGTTAAGATCGATAAAAGGCAAACTGAATTCGCCGGCAAGCTCAGAGACAGTATGGAGATAATCTCTATAGACCCCGGCAGGCATGAGCTTGAGATTCAGCCTGGTCAGCGGCATATTGACGAGAATTACAGCCATCTGCTCTTGCCTGGCGTAGGAGAGCAGCTGCCTGAAGAACTCAGTTTCAATAGCAAAGAGCTTTTTGTTGCTGGAGCGGAAGCGCCGCCTGTACTCCCTAGTGTTGTCCTGAAAAGGTTTATATTCATCAGCCTTTGCCATGTACATCCCCTTTTCTATCTCTGGCGGGCGGTTTGCCCGGCGGCTATCTTCAAGGTCCAGTCTGTACGGTTGACCTTGCGATATGATGCCGTTAGTTGCCGCTGCAAGCCAGTCTGTAAGAAGGCTCGAGAGTAGGACCTGCATGTCCAGCCTTTTTTCCCACAGGTAACAGACTTTGCTGAGGTAATGCTCTGCGCGCTGCCAGGGATGGGGAAAAGCCAGCGGAGCTACAGCCTCGGTGTCGACAAAGCGCCGCAGGTAGCGAAAGGCAGGCGTTGCCCCGGCACAGTGCACCTTGTTGTCCATGAAGTCGCGTGCGGTCATGCAGACCACGATGACTTCAGGTTTTCGCTCTGCTTTCAGGAGCGCCCTGGCTATAATCCAGGCATCCGAGATCATGCCGCCGGGCAGGGCGAAATTAAAGCAGGTTAGTCGAGCAATGCCGAGCCTGCGCGAGAGGAGATCCTCCATGTATGCACAGCGGTGGTGCGTTGCATAGTCCAGATCGCGTTTAAGATAGCTGGCGTCCGCCAGACAGAGTGGGTGCAGGAGCAGAGATGATCCAAAGAGCACTACATCTGGTGGCGACTCCATGCTGGTGTATTCCCGAGCCGTCCCCCATACCCAGGTGTGTTCTTTTGGCAGGACTTTCGCGTGGGTTGATTTTAACGGTTGCGCTTGCGCCAGCAACAGGTTGAGGGCCAGAACGAGTGCCAGAGCCTGAAGGGCAGGACTCCTTTTGAAGTGATGCAGGATGTGCCCTGCCAGATGCCGGGTCCGTTGGCATAAAGATGCCCGGCAGGCGGGCTTAATCGGAAGCTGGTTGGGGAACACAGACAGGCTGACCGGGGGGTGTGATTGCGGACAATCAGGCGACCAGTGTACGGTTCTTACCTGGCTGCAGATCCCTTCATTAGAAGGTTTTCTGCCTGTGTCCTATCACGGAAGGTCAGCCTGCCTGTGTGCTTGCATGGCGGGCTAAAATCTGATGGGCTACGACCTGAGCTCGACCCTATGAAAGCCAGCCCAGAGGTTCTCCAGAGACTCCTCCATCTCCTCAAGCTCCGCTTTGAGAAGGTCGAGGCTGTCTTCTTTGGCTGAAGGCTGGTTGTCCTTTGGCTGCCGCCCTTGTGAATTGGCTATGATTGTACGCGTGTAGCTGCCTGACATGCGTCACCTCAATAGATAATTGCAAACGGGATGGTTGGTTTGTCTAGTAAGCCAGCCATTGCTGGGTGTACTCATTCTACGGCGCTGTCAAGAGGAAGTAAATACGCATGATCGTGTATGAATTGCTCCAGGCGATAGATAATTGGTGAGCAGCCGCAATTTTCAAGCTCAAGTCTGGGCCCGAGGCGGTCAGTCCAGTCCATCCTTTGAAGGTGATTATATGAAGGTGATTGTCGGCGGCTCACACGGGCTGATAGGGCAGGCGCTTGTAGACAGGCTAAAGTTAGGCAGTCACTCTGTCGTCAGGCTGGTCCGATCGCAGCCGGGGCCTGGAGAAGCAGTCTGGGACCTGCAATCCGGGGAGATTGATGACAAGAGCCTGGAAGGGGCTTGTGCTGTTGTTAACTTTGCTGGCGAGAACATAGCCTCAGGCAGGTGGACAGAGTCGAAGAAGGCAGCCATCAAGGAGAGCAGGATCCGGGCAACCAGCCTGCTTTCCCATACCATAGCCAGGCTGGCGGCGCCTCCTGCGGTTATGGTCAACGCCTCGGCTGTTGGTTTTTACGGCGATCGGGGCTTGGAGGTGCTGACCGAGGACAGCCCGGTGGGCACTGGTTTTCTCTCAGAGGTTTGCCGCAGCTGGGAGTCCGAGACCGCTCCTGCATGTGATGCTGGAATCAGGGTGGTTGTCGCTCGCATAGGGGTTGTTCTCTCGACCCGGGGCGGGGCGCTGGCTCGCCT
>CAYPBX010000281.1:0-4320 GCA_964409075.1 uncultured Candidatus Obscuribacterales bacterium | reverse complement strand
GATAATGCAGCACAAAGTAGAGCCCGCTGCAAGCCCCCAGAAGCTTTATTCAATTAAGGGTCTTCGGGGTACCCTGAACTCATTGGCCGGGTACCCTGGGTGGTGCCTGAGGAGAGTACCGCAGGCGGTGGCACTCTAAGTGGGAAAGGATCATTGGCCGCTTTTCCCCAAAGTGGGTACTATGTGGGTACTCGGTCCGACTCCGATCCCGGAAACCTAAGCGGGCGACGAGTCTCGAACTCGCGACCTTCTGCTTGGGAAGCAGACGCTCTACCGACTGAGCTACGCCCGCGCAGGAGAAGCTCATTCTAGCATGGGCAGCCCTCTTCGAGTCCTGGCGAGGATATGGTCGCCGGCTGAGCAAACCGAGGAACAAGCAGAGCAATACCAGCGGCACGACTCGATCCATACAGTGAGGACTCAGGTCCGGCACATTCCTCCAGAGGCGACAGTTGCCACGGCAGCGGTTGTTGATTAAACCCTGCTGTCGCCTGAGCCTCTCTCTCCGGAGATGAACTTTGTCATCTGCTTGAACCAGCTCTCCACGTTCTCGAAGTTCTTGCCATAATCAAATACCACCGCATTTGAGAGCGGCCGGCTAAAACACTTTATTTTCCAGCTCTCCTCAGCGACAGGCTCAAGCTCGACCTCGACCAGCTCTCCAGGAGATCTCCAGCTGCTACCCACCGATGCTTTGACTATAAGCCTTTCAGTATCCTCGGTCACGGTACTCACATTGGGCACAGCCAAGAGCGACTGCCGGCAAGCATGCAGAGCCTCCTTGAAGGTGCCCGGGAACTCTAACTCTCTGGTCTGAGCCAGCTCCCATATCTGCTCATAGGACCGTCCCTGCGTGAGAAACAGGTGAAATGTGGCATCCGTCAAGATTTGAATGGAGACCAGCAGAACAGCAAAGGTAGCGCCGATAATCACCCCTGCCACCAGTCCGTGCTGGAAGGCTTGTCTGTCGCCGCCGATCACAAGCGTTACTATGAAAACCAAAAGCCCAACCCCGCCACCAAATCCTAGCAGGCTGACTATTAGGGCCCTAGCAACTCTGGACAGATAACGAGCCATGGAGGATGAGTTACCGGTTTCCATCCAGCTCCTGGTTCTGCTCCCAATACCACCTCATAAAACGAAGCGCCACCACAAGCCCCGGCAGCACTACAAGCAAACAGGCCAATTTCTCCAGAATCGAAAATAACCCACTCATTGCCTCTCATCCTCTCTCTGGCATGACTGCCAATCGCCATTCAGCCCCACTCCATCACGTCTGACATCCTGCACATCTGTGCAGTCGACCTCCAGCTCTTCCACATGAACCTCCTCAACCCCTCCGCATTCCTGATCGCCCAGCTCCTTCTCGACACCACCTGCAAATCCGGTCAGCCCGGTCTGGTCATCCAGATTCGTGTCATCGAGAATCCCAGCTTGGCGTTTCACAGCCAGAGCCTGCCTGGCCGCTTCCTTGTCGGCTTGAGTTCGCTTCGGGTGCAGGCGCAGCCTGCAGTTGATACAGAAGCAGTAACCGCCTTCGCCCAGATGAGAGAAGTCACCGATCTTAAAGCCGACCGGCAGATAAGCCCTGGTGGCAACGAGACGTCTCTCAAGCCCTTTCAGCTTTCGCTGAAAAAATTTGACATGCTCGTGACGGCAGTTCAAATCCGCTGTCATCCTCGTCTGTCCTGACCAACAGGCAACGTCACCAAGTCTAGCAGAGTTCCCTCTTGGTGGTTATCTCCAGCGCCGGACAGCAAGGGACAGCGGGCAGGCAGACAGTCAACTAACGTTGCTTCACCACGGGAAGCTCCTTTATTAAGCGTCCTTGCCAGAAAATTATGACAGCCAGCTGATGCTGTCGGTTGACAATATTGGGGCAAGAGAAGTAGAGCTTCTTTTTTTCGTTAGGCACAAACGGGGGCGAAGTCGCTGTAGCAACCGGAATCGTCACGGTACCGGTGCGCTGTCTGGCTGTATTGTCATAAAAGACCATGGTCAAAGAGAGCTCTGCCACCGGCTCACCAAAAACATTCTTGATCTCAATCTCCCCTTCCGGCGTGTAACTACCCTTGGCCAGCCAGATTCTGGAGGATGTCAGCGCAATGGGAGGACCGTTACGTCGCGGGCGCACCTTTAAGACCTGATCGGCCCTTTTTTCAACAAGCAAGGAGATCTGCTCAGCAACGCGTTCTGCGTGTCCTCTTACAGAAGCTGATTCCTCCAGCTTCCCTGTCTTTGCCAGCTGGGCGCTCCACTCAGCCAACGCTCGCGTAAGCTGGTTGAGCAGCTCTACATCCGCCGGTCGTAACTTGATAGCGTCCTCAAGCGCCTTCACAGCACCAGGCTGGTTGCCGATCTTAAGATGAAGCTGCGCCAGAAGCTGGTAGTTCTCAACGCTGCGCTCCTTCAAGGTCAGCTCCTGAAGCGCCTCCTGTGCGCCCTTCTGGTCGCCTTGCTTGAGGAAGAGCTCAATCAATCTGTGTCGGGACTCGAGATTGTTCTCATCGGCATTGCTGACATGCTTGTAGCTGTTGATGGCGTTGGGCGTCTTGCCCAGGCGGTATTGAAGATCCGCCAGCACCATCCAGGTCTCCGGATTGTCATAAGCAGCAATTGACTTTTGCAGATATCGCTCCGCCTGATCCGCGTCCTTCTTGCCAGTCTCGGCCACGGCTGCCATCTGTCTGTAGAGGTTGCTCAACCTGCGGGGAATAATGGAGCCTAGCGGCTCCGAGCAGTCGGCAGCATATGACATGGCCTGCTCAAAATGAGCGGCCGCCCGCCCAAGGTCGCCTGCCTCCAGGGTAGCGTCGCCCCAGGCCAGATAAAGCCTGGCCTTGCCCTCGTGCAGGTCTTGAGCAGGGCAGGAGCCCTCAGCAGAAACGAAAAGCTTGACTGCCTCCTGGAAATCACCTCTCATCTGGTAGAAGCTGGCATAAGCCAGAACCACCGGAACAACGACCTCAGCAGGCTGTCTCAGACGCAAAGCAGTATCAAGCGCCGTGCGCCCCTCGCCCAGGCGCTCGCAGCGAAGATACGCCCTGGCCAGCCAGGGATAAACCTCGCCCCTTTCCGGCTCCTTGCGTGAGAGCCCTTCAAGAAAAGGCAGCGCTGCCGCCGACTTTCCAACCCTGACAAGCCCGACAGCTTTCGACAGCGGTGTCTCAGGCGGCTCCCAGACAAAGAGAACAAACGCTCCAGCACCCAGCAGGAAAACTAGAGCAATCAACACTGGGAGCCATACTCCCGGACCGACTCTGGTGGCATCAATACCCATCACCCACACAATAACAGATAGGCAGGTGCGCCGCTTTATGGGGTAATATTACGGCGATACTCAGTAGCTGTTCAGGAGCACAGGTTGTGAAGCAAAGCTATGTAGTGAAGATGATAGATGGGCAAGCAACCGCCCGGACGACTCATAGCGTCGCCGGAGACCTGATGCCATGCCAATACAGGCAACGGAGCAGCCGTTACCGGGCTGCGCAGTGCAGCGTGATTGGCGCGGAGCGCTTACCGAATTAGCGAGATTCACCGCGATGGTCCCGTGGTGACTGTCTTTAGTAGCTGCCGATGACAACGATGATAATGCCAACAGAGATCAACTTAACCCCTACAGCAACCGTATTTGAGATTCCGGCAGACAGCCCGAGCATAGCCGCCGGGCGAAAGGCAAGCTCGATCTTTGCTCGCAGCTGGGGAGAAGCCTCACAAGCAAGGACTGCTGCCGTTCTGGTCCACGGGCTCGGCGCTCACAGCGGCTGGTTTGAGGCGCTGGCGCGCAGGCTGAAAGTAAAAGGCATCTTTTGTGTTGCTTACGATCAATGTGGTTTTGGCAAAAGAAAAGAGGAGCCTGTGACCTCTTATCAAGACTGGGTCGAGGATCTTAAGCTTGTTTTCCGCTACGTGCAGAATCAGTGGACTGACTGTCCGGTGTTTCTTTTCGGTAACAGCATGGGAGCCATGGTGGCGCTGGCGACCGTGAACAGCCTGGATGCATGCGGGCTGGTCCTGTTCTCGCCTGGTTTTGACGGCCACCAGAGTACATTCGGGCAGTCCTTCCGGTTAAAGACCTGGCTGACAGCGCTCATCTCTCCGCAAAGCGAAGTGGCTCTGCCTTACAAGTGCGAACTGGTGACCAGGCTGGAGAATGTTTGCCGGTGGCTCGAGGCTGACCCAGACCGACGTTTCACAGTACCAGCCTCCATGCTCGCGGACACAGCCGCTATGATCAGGAGCCTGCCTGCAGCCATCAATACACCCGCAATCATGTTTACGGCCGGCATGGACAAAATAGTGTGTAATCAGACGGCCACG
>CAYPBX010000280.1:0-4333 GCA_964409075.1 uncultured Candidatus Obscuribacterales bacterium | reverse complement strand
CAAGCTGAAGGCAGCAATAATCGTCAAGGCTATATACATGAAAAACTTGTGTTTCTCTTTGGGATCCTTCGACTGGTTGGGATCCTGCACATGCACCTTCGCATTCACTATCGCTGTCCCATCGAGCCGGCTGCGCATCTGCGCTTCCCACTGGTTGGTGACAGGAACGAGCGTGGCATTATAGAAGTGGCCCTGCTTGATCATCGCCTGATAGACACCCGCTATATAGGGCGGCTGGTTCTCGAAGGACTGCACCTTGCCCCGGTATAGCACCGGCCTGCCTTCCGGCCTGCCGTTGACCATGTACTGCTTGTTGAAGGTAACAATGGGCGGCTCGAAGGAGCCCTTGAGCTCGAAGTAGCCTCGGTCGGTCCCTTTGCCGGTAATCTCCTTGCCTGTCTGGTAGATGACCATCTGCCCGGTCGAATTGCCGGCAGGAGTTCGATAGCCGAAGTCCCAGACTCCCGCGACTGAGGGCGCCTGCGAGGCCCTGACCGTATCGAGCGCCCCGCCCAGCAGGCCGAAGATAGCCCCGAGGAGCTGCACACCGATAAAGACAGCAAGACAGCCGGCTATAATGGCATACTTCCTGGGCACAGATCGACCCATGACCTGAAGATCACCCTCGAGGAAGTGCAGAGCTCCCGGGGGCTGATCGTCGTAAATAGTGCCCCCGGCTTCTTCATCAGCCTGATCCTCGCGCTCATCCTCATCAGCCGAGAAGTTGCGACGCTTGACAGGCTTAGGTGGCTCATCCTCATCCGCGGCAGAGTCCTCCTGGTCCTCACCGGATTGGCTGGCAGGTGCCGAAGCAGATTTCTTGCCCTGACCTCTCTTGCCCGACTCATCTGGATACTCTTCATCGCAAGAGGTCTTGTCTTTCTCTGCCTCCGCTATGGCAGCCTCATCATCGGCTGCCTGCATCTCAGCAGGCTGGATCGAAGCATCAGCCTGAGCCGGTTGAGCCGGACCAGGAGGATCCGGCAGCACTGCCGGCGGAGGCTCATGAGCAAAGAAATCAAAGGGTGAGGTGCTATCGCTGCCGCCTTCCTCCTGCCGCTTCAGTTGTGAAGTCGACTGGAAGAAGAAATCTGTCCCGACAGGCGCTGAAAGGGCCTTATGTGTGGCTGTCGAAGGATCAGCCGTTGCTCCCGGAGCTTGCGCAGCCAAAACCAGACCAGGGGAAAGCAGTTGCTCCGGCAGCTCATGACCAGAGGTAATGCCAGGAATCTCTGGGACGCTCTCTGCCACAGGCGGCAGGGCATGCTCAGGAGCCTCGGCCCCGGAGGACATAGAAGGCGGTGCTGGACAGGCAATTCCCTCTTGCCCGGTAGGGTGAGCCTGAGATGGCTGGGCAGCCACTGGTGATGAGGCGACATCTATTGCCGGCTCAGGCATATGAACCTCGGCAGCCGGCTGCGCTTGCCTCTGGTAATCAACAGCGCTTCTGGTCGGCTTGTCTGCCTTTTGAGAGTCTGGCTGCGAAATGGCAGTCGCTGCAATTTCCTGCTGCCGATCGACAGCCAGGACTGGCTGGCTGCCTGCGCCTTCCCCACGCGCAGAGCCTAGAGCCGGTGCAGGCAGGAAGCCGGTGCTGAAAAACTTAATCTCTTCACTATCTGTAGCCGCCCGGGCTGGAGGCTGCGCCTGCTCAAGGACAGAAGCAGCCGCCGGCTGGCTGTCTGCTGACGGAGTCTCCGCGGTAGCTGCCTCGAGATCAAGGGACGCTGACGACGCCGTTGGGGCCACATCGGGCTGAATAACGCTCTCCTGGCGCTCCTGCGCCATTGTGCCCACAGGTTCTGCCGCTTCCTCGCCCAGGTAAGCCATCATGCTCGAGGCCGATGCCAGCGGCTTTTCAGGCGGATTAGGTGAGGCCGCCGACAGAAGGCTCCCGAGAGTACCTGGCTCTGAAGCCCCGGTTGCCGACGGCAAACCGGGCGGGCTGGCGGTGCCAACATCAGATCTGGCTGGCGGCTGGGACATAAACAGCGACTGGCCAGGACCTTGCACCTGCCTGCTTGGCGGCTGATTACCGTGGCCGCCGTTTCCGCCGTTTCTACCGTTGTAGCGCTCGTACTCCCTGCGGTTGACGACCTTCTCCAAAACCAGCGGATCCGGGCTGTAAGAGAGAGTCATCGGCTGACAACCGATACCCGACCCGGAAAGAACTGTAGCGGAAAGCCGCGTGAGAGCCGCACCACATCCAGAGCAGAACTTTCCTCTGGCTCTGATGATGAACCCGCAAGACTGGCAGATCGGTATCGACAACGAGCTTTGACTCCCCGGGCTGGGAACAGCCCACAATTCGATGATAGCCCCAATGGAGCCTGTCTGTCAGCGGCAGGCAGAAACGAGCGCTTGCTGACTGAAAGGCAGGCTGAAGATCAACTGGTCATACCGCAAACACATGCCTACTAAATCCGGCCGGTTACAGACTATGCCTGCCCTTCTTGATCAAGATTAATTCTTGACGAGCCGTACAGAAGCATCGTACAGTTGCAGAGAATCCTTGTCAAGTACAAATAATATAGTACTGGTAAGGGATTTGGGTTTATACTAAGGTTGCAGATCAGTAATAATTTTGGGGATGTCTGGTTCTTTAAATTTTTGGCCGAGGCTGCCAGCGGCCACTCTCCGCTGGGCGCCTGCAATGAAGAGGCGACAAGCCGAATCGGGCAGTTGGCAACGGTTAGCATCGGCACATTCGGGGAAAGCAGCTAATAACATGGCTTCTGCTCTTGTCTTATTGCATGCCCGTTGCTCAGGCACGATAGAAGCGCCCGCAGGTGACAGGATGGTTCACGTCGGGCTTAAGAAGGGAGTATAGATGGCATCTCAGAACAAGCCCGCCTCAGGAAGCTCGTCTGGTCGAGACGCCAACTCGCTGGCCGCCAGAAGGGCCAGGCTGCGCGGCTCACTGTCCAAATCAGCGCCAGGAGCCGAGGAGCAGATTCAACCTGCCCAGCCAGAAGAGGAGATCAGATCCACACTCGAGGCAGAGCCCGCGGATCCATTTGAGAGTGTGGCTGCTTATCTGGCCAAGGACCTTCTTGCTCAGGCAGAAGGCAGCGAAACTGCCCAGGATGAGGGAACAACAAATGCGCCTGCCGTCCCTGGCGATCTGAGCGGGTTTAAAGAGCTTCTTATAAGCATAGATGAGGCTCTCCATGCCTGCACCACGAATCTGGCTGCCCTGCAGAATATCTCAGCACAGCAAAGTGAGGTCCTGCATTCGCTTGCCGAAAAGCTGGAGAGAGAGACGCTGGCTGAGATCGGACTCAGCCTCAATAACCTCACCGACTCGATGGCCGCAGCGCTCGAGCCGATGAAAGCAGCCGGAGAGCTCGTTCCTGCAGTCGATCAGCTAATCGCCGCCCTGGAGGGACGCGAGAAAGCGCGCAAAGAGGCGGAGGTGACTCCGGACTCTCTGGTGACCAGCCTGGCAGATCAGCTCTCCGCCGGCTCAATTGATCCCTGGACCTTCAAATCTGCCTACATGGCCATCTTTCCTGGGGATCATCCCGCTGATCTTCTCCGCCGGCTGGTGGAGCTGCTCGGCACCCAGCGGCTCTCCGGCGCCCTCTTCCGCCAGGCTTACGAGGCTGTTCAGGCAGCCGAGCCGGCAGAGACTGTCGCTGCCTCCGCCCAGGCAGACAGGAGCGAGAACATCGCAGGCTCAGGCGCAAGCCTCGAGGATGAGAAGACAAGGAAGGAGCTGGCAGCGCTGCACAAAGCCAATGAGGAGCTGAAGGCAACCAGAGAGGAGCGCGAAAGAGAGTTTGAGCAGCTCATCGCTGCCAAGGATCAGGAGCTGCAGGAGACCCAGGACCTCCTCAACCAGCGCTATGAGGAGTTCAACCTCCGCTACGACGAAGTTACAGAAGCTCTGAACCAGCGTGAGGAGGAGTACCGCTCTCTTTTGGAAAACAAAGATATGGAGCTGTCCGAGAAAGAATCAGAGCTGGCCCTGCTCAGAGCCCAGATGGAGGAGCTGCGCAGCCAGACCGAAGACATGGTCCGCGATCTGCAGAGCCAGATGGCAGACATCAAGTCCGCTAAGCAGGCAACAGGCTCCGCCGAGCTTTTCCGAAGCGACTCTCAAGGCCCTTCCAGCTTCTTTGACTCCAGCCCGGGAAGCCAGGAGGGCAGCGGGCTCTTTGATGCGGCACCGGACCGATCCTTCTTTCATGAGCAGGATAGGCCTGCCCAGGAGCTGCCAGCAGCACCGGTAAGGGAGCCTCAAAGCCAACCCGCCTCCGAGTTCAGGCAGCTGGAGCCACAAACAATTCAGCCTGCGAAACCATGTTCCTCCTCGTGCTGCGTCAACGCG
>CAYPBX010000279.1:3164-4351 GCA_964409075.1 uncultured Candidatus Obscuribacterales bacterium | reverse complement strand
TCTATGGGCGAGACAGCCGAGAACGTCGCCCAGAGGTACGGGATCGGAAGGAGAGAGCAAGACAGGTTTGCATTTGAGAGCCAGAGGCGGTACAAGAGGGCCCATGAGGCTGGTCTCTTCAAAGAGGAGATTGTGCCTGTGACCGTTGGGCAAAAAAGAGGTGATCCGCTTGTCGTCGAGACAGACGAGCATCCGCGGCCTGAGACTACTGTGGAAGATCTGCAGAAGCTGAAGCCTGCTTTCAGGGAAGGTGGGAGCGTGACTGCAGGGAATTCCTCTGGTATCAATGACGGTGCGGCGGCTCTGCTTATTGCATCGCGGCGCAAGGCGGAGAAGCTTGGGCTCAGGAAGATGGTCAGGTATGCTGCTTCGGCGGTTGCTGGTGTAGATCCTGGTCTCATGGGCATCGGCCCTGTGCCTGCGACACGCAAGGCGCTGGATAGAGCCGGTCTGAAGATGGAGGATGTCGACCTCGTAGAGCTCAATGAGGCGTTTGCCTCTCAGTCGCTTGCTTGCATCGCTGAGCTTGGACTCGACCCGCAACGGGTGAATGTAAATGGTGGGGCCATTGCCCTCGGTCATCCCTTGGGCTCCAGCGGTGCTCGCATCCTCACGACGCTAATCTGGGAGATGAGGAGGCGCAAAGCACGCATTGGCTTAGCCACCATGTGCATAGGCGTAGGTCAGGGGATAGCGACGCTTGTTGAACTATGTTGAAATATCGGGCTACCATTGGGGAACATCAGGATGTCTATGAGCAAGAGCCGTATAACCATCTTCCAGGTATCTGATGTTCATCTTGACTCGAAGCTTACATCTACGCGCCTGGCACTGCCGCCTGCCAAGCGCAGGCAGCGCAACGAGGAGGCTTTACAGGCTCTGCTTGCTGGTTTTGAGCAGGCGCTCGCCCGCCAGGTAGACTGTATCGTCATCCCCGGCGATCTCTGGGACTCTGAATCTGTGAGAGGTCAGACTTACAACAGGCTTGTGGAGGCGATTGCCGAATTGGGAAATATACCGGTTGTGATTGCGCCAGGCAATCATGATTTTGCAGCCGACGATTCTCTCTACAATCCACTCACATTGAAGATGCGCGGTATGCGCGAGTGGCCGGCAAACGTTCATATCTTCGCCAGCGGTGAATTCACCTCGTTCCCTCATCCAGGAAGAGAGGATGTCTCCTTCAC
>CAYPBX010000279.1:0-3154 GCA_964409075.1 uncultured Candidatus Obscuribacterales bacterium | reverse complement strand
CGCGCATTTACGCGTAATACGGTGGTGCGGGAGCGGCTACTTGCCCGGACAGTCGAAAAAGATGCAACCAGGGCGTTCAACATTCTTGCCTTTCATGGATCACTGGATGGTTATACCGGTTCAGATAGCGGCTGGCCGGGCAAGATAACTGCTCCCTTCTCTGCGTCCGAAGTAGAAGCGCTCGGCTTTGCCTGGACAGCTGTCGGACATTACCACAGTTATACTGAGCTTGAGGCCTCCAACGGGAAGACCATCGGTGCTTACAGCGGTTGTCTTGCTAGCCGCTCCCTGGACGAGGCTGGACCACGCTACGCTTTGTTCGTTACTCTGGAGATGGGCGACGCCGGGCAAGGAGCGCTCGTATCCGAGCTGGAGAGGGTGGAGCTGGATCCGCGCCGGGTTATACTGGCAAGCTGTAATATCACCGGTTTGGCGACAGGGGGGGTGGTCGAGGCAGTAGAACGTGCCTTGACTGACGCGGGCGCCAGGGAGTCTTTGGATCTTGTCTACCTGACCCTAGAAGGACGTCATTTTACCGGAGTCGAGGCGGGGAGTGCAGTAGAGGCGTTGCGGGCAAGGTACTTCCACATGGCTGTTGCTGACTTAAGTCGCCCTGATTATCAAATCGAAGAATTCGACCCGAAGACGACGGAGGGAAGGTTCATTGAAGCGATGCAGGAGTTGAAAGCGAAGGCCGAAAGCGCTGGTGGGAAGTACTGCGATAGCGAATATGGTGACGACCTTACGCCAGGGATCATAGAGGATGGTCTCTACTACGGACTAGATGCCCTGAAGCAGAAGAAGGTGATGGTGCCAAATGTGGATTGAGCAGATTGAGTTTACCGGCTTCGGCGGAATAAGAGCCAAGAAAATCGAGTTTTCCCGTGAGCGGCTAAACCTCATAGTCGAGCCCAATGCTGCTGGCAAGTCGACTATAGGTGAGGCAATCTGGGCAGTTTTGTACAACTACCCGCGTCAGCGGAGCAGCCAGGAGCGCTTAAAAGGCATAGAGGCGCGCAAACCGCTGGATGGCTCCCCCTACAAGGCTGCTGTTGATCTTGTCCTTGAGGATGATGTTAAGGTCAGGGCCGTCAGGGATTTTCAGGAGAAGAGCCTCAGGGTTTTCTCCCGATCTAAGGCTGATCGTGAGATTACTGATATGTATGTCTCCGGTCCCAACGAGGATTGTTTCGGGGTCAAGGTTACCGGCATGGGGCGGGAGGTTTTCCGCAGCACCTGTTATGCAGGTCAGCAAGAGCTGGATGAGAACGCCTTTGCATTAAGCGGTGATCTCACCTGCCTGCTTCAAGCGATTGTAGACTCTCAGGGATCTGGCACAAGCCAGGAAGCAATTGACGTCCTGGACAAGGCGCTGGCTGCCTTCCCTTATGGCGACTCCAGCCTGCGTGCAGACAGACTCATGGCTGAGCTGGAAAAGAAGGCTGGGCAGCTCAGACAGACGATTGCGGAGCTGGCCAGCCAGAAAGCGCTCGTCGGCAGCGATCTTGCACGCCTGTCTGAGATTGAGGCAAGGGTGCATGCTCTTGAGCTGGAAGGAAAGGCGCTTGAGTATTTCGAGCTTACTTTGTCGGCAGCCGAGTTGGATGACCGCATTGCCAAAGGCAAAAGGCTTATGGAAAGGGAAGGCGAGCTAAAGTCCGAGCTGGCTGCCCTTGAGTATTGCCGCGACTTTCCGGCAGAGCTCGCTGATACAGTAGAGGGGCTTTGGGCCAGGCAGCAGGCTCGCCTGAGTGATCTTAAGCGGTTGCAGGCCGAGCTGAACGACAAGACTGAGCACCTTAAAGCCAGGGAGCTTATGGTCCGGGAACGCTGGGAGCAGGTTACAGGATTCAACCTGGATGATGCGCAGGCGGTCACCACACTCGCCAAGACCCTGGAATCCGTAGAACGAGAGCTCGCCGAGCTCAAAATCAGACGCGATGCTGAAAGGCAGACGGTCAGGCAGGCAGGGGTCGATCTGGACTCGCTGGAGAAGATCAGAAAGTCCTTACTCAACCTGGAAGCCAGGGACATTGATGATGCTAACGCTTACGCGGCTATCATCAAGTCTGGCAGGGATGAGATCTCCCAGTGCGAGAGATCGGCCTGGCGTGCGCAGATGACCTTGAAAAATATAGATGAAGAGCGTCTGGCTGAGCGCGCCAAGGCACGCAACCTTGCTGTGGTGCTCTTTAGCATACTGGTTGTGTCCGCAGCAGCCTTTGCCTGTGTGTCGGCAGCAGGAAACCTGAAGCCAGGTCATCCCTATCTGCTCTCCGGTATTGCAGGCGTCATTGCGCTGGGGACGCTCTTTTTCGGTGCGCTTCTCCTCAGGCTCCGGGCCGGCTCTTATCGCCAAAGAGATCTCCTTGAGGCTGAGGCTGAGGCGGAGAGCTGCAAGACCAGAATCAAGGAGCTGCGGACAAATGAGAAGCGACTGGAGGTTCAACTGGAGAGCCTGGCGAGAAAGGCAGCGGTAGCTAGCGGAGTCGAGCTCATCGAGCATTTGAAGGCTTATGCCGTGCAGGCAGCAAGACTCAAAGATCTGGATCTCATGGAGCAGCTCCTCTGCAATCGTGGGCCGCATGCAGACAGGCTGAGAGCCGATCTGCGTGATTACCTGGCCAGGGCAGGCCGAAAAGCCGGTGATGGCGACCTGGTCGGTACTGCACTTACCCTGGCTGAAGATGTGAACAGCTACTGGCAGGAGGCTGCCAGCCTGAAATCAGCTCAGGAAGGTCTCGAGGGCAGAAGGGCCGGACTACAGGTCCTGAAGGACGAGCTTGCCTGTACTGCCGCCGACCTCACGGGTATGTTCGCCAAGGCGAAGCTTGTCGATGTTGAGGATCTCGAATCAGGCTACCGGAGGTTCAAAGCTGGTCTGGCGAATCACAAAGCCTGGCGGGAGAAAGGCAGGGAAGCAGCGCGCCTTAGGCAGGATGGCAAGGCGAGCCCCGCGGAGTCCTCTTATGGAGAGACTGGTGAGCTTGAGGGCAGACGCAGTCAGGTTTGGGGGAAGATCAAAACGATAATCGAGCAGTTTCCCGAGATAGAGAAGCTCCCGCCACCTGCGCCACCAGCCGGCTCAAGCGGCATCGCCAGCCGGAGAGCACAGATTGACGCTGAAATCGAGGCGCTGCGCCAGGAGCGCGAA
>CAYPBX010000278.1:0-4357 GCA_964409075.1 uncultured Candidatus Obscuribacterales bacterium | reverse complement strand
CACGATATTGAAGAGGAGAAAGGTAGAGAACTCGTTCAGGTTGACGTAAGAGAGCGTCTCAACCGGATAGACAATCATAAATACATAGGCAACTACAAGGCAGAGGAGATAGAGAAGGCAGAAGAGCGCTGTGTAAAACCTCGCTCTGGGGAGAAATGTCTGCTGATAGATGGCAATTAAGGTTCCGCTGGCTCCAAGACCGAGAAGACAGTTGCTGACCACCACGAAGCTGAAGTGGAAGAGCAGGCGCAAGGCAGCGACTCTGGTCAAAAGAATCTCATAGGCAACCATGGAGCAGGAGATCAAGCCGATGACAGCCAGCACCCACAGCGGAAGGGATTTCGCATCGAGCCTGGAGTTAGCGCTTAAACTCATGATAAGCGCTGCCCTTTATCCGGACCGGGCAGACGACGCGCCGGCAAGGCCCTTATGGCGTGCGGCCTGGAGCCAGAAAAACAGCGCTGCCATGTAAAGGGCCACGGCTATGAGATTCAGCGCATTGATGCCTGAGAGCATCGACAGATACTCCAGGCAACCGCCTACCAGCGTCCCCAGCAGATTCATTCCCAGAGCGTTGTGGGCGCTGCCGACCTTGCTGAAGGTAATCGCAAAGACCAGGCTGGAGAACAAAACTGGCAGGCTCAAGACAACGGTTCCGGCGATTGCGCGCGCAAGAAAGGGCAGGTTGTTGAGCAGGGAGAAGGGCGTGAAGTAAGAAACCAGGAGGCAGGCAGCAAGAAGGCCATAAAGAAGAGGCAGGTTGCGAAACTGCCATCTGATCTGAGCCAGGGTCGCCAGCAGTATCATAACTAAAATGCCCGTAATCACAGCACTGTTCACCATCCAGGTCGTGCCGAGCAAGAGCCCCATCTGAGCCAGGGCCCGCACCTCCACGAGCATGAACGCCGCTCCCAGGAAGAACATGGCTCTCCCGAGCGGGTCTGCTGTATATCTGCCGAAACACAGGCCGACAAGCCTCCAGCCTAAAAAGACAGTAAAGATGAGACCGATAGCGTAAGAGAGCGTCATGCCGCGCTGCCTGAGAAAGAAGAACGGCCAGTCATCGGTCGTCGGATCGATACCATCCCATTTTGCCACCGCATCCGGCACCATCTCCCGGAATTTGCTCTCGTCTGTTATCTCCAGTCCGGACTCCTGAGCGCGTTTCAAATTGAAGCCCGGCCCGATAAAATAGGTAAGCGCGGTTCTGTTGGGCGACCATACCCCGACAGGCTTCACGCCAGTCGCCAGCTCGAGAGTCTTGAAAAGGCGAATTTGCTGCCACCAGGCACGCGAGAAGAAGCTGACCGCCATCACTCCGTCGTCGCTCAGGTGCCTGTAGGCATCGCGAAAGCTCTCCTGCGTATAGATATAGTTATCAAGCCTGATCGAGGACATTGAGGAGAAGGCGCTCTGGCTGTCTATATAGGCAAAGTTAATCAGGTCATACCGGGAGCGGTCGCGCTGCAAATACGCTCTGGCATCCTCGGACACCAGCTTGACCCTGGGATCGCTGTACGGTTTCTCTGGATGAATGCGGCAGCCGAGCTTGAGAATCATCGGGTCGATGTCGACAGCAATTACGCTCCTGGCACCGTGCCGCAGGGCAGATGCCGCATCGTTGCCAGCCCGGCAGCAAGGATGAGCACTGAGCGCGGCCCATCGCCAAGCACCGCGTAAACCATTTCGTAAAAGTCCAGCACCTTTTTCCTCTGGCTGTCGCTCAAAGCTACCAGAGCCAGCGGACTGTTATCGTAAGCCCCTTCCATGGCATCATGATTGACATTTATCTGATAACCGTACCGGTGAGGCTTATCCCCCTTATCACCGTGGATCAGTGCCGGGCTGACACTTATGCGATAGTAAGGCGACCAGTGGATGTGGGCTTGCTGGGTTGCAAGGACAATTGCAACTGCTGCTGCCAGCACCACCCAGTGGTGCGGTCTCCGGTAGAACCAGAGGCTGAGAACAGCTGCTGTGCCGACCCACACATAAGGTGGATAGCAGAGAAACGACATTGCGGAGAAGAGAGCTATGCCCAGGATGGCACCGCCTACGTTAATACTGTATGCGGAGAGCGGCCTGAACCGATCGAACAACCGCCCCAGCTCCTGCCCGATGGACATGAACATGATGACGATCAGGTAAAACACAGCCACAAGCACAAAGAGCCCGAAGATGCCCTTGCCCAGGTAGCTGGCAAGCGAGCTCGCCTCCATGTGGGACAGCCCAACGCCGCCCAGGAGCTGGTGCTCGAGCGGATCCAGAAATGTCACGTGCACGAGGCCGAGCGGCTCTGCCAGGGAGATAAGGGCAGCGACAGCCAGAAAGCTTATGGGGAAGTAAGGGGTGAGATTAAAGCGGCGCCCGGCCAGAGCCATGCCCAGGCCCAGGCCGAAGAGGCTCGCCATCAGTGGCACATTTTTGAAATAAGCGAAGATGCGGATCTCAGACGCCAGCCAGCGTATGACCAGGAGCTCGAGGTAAAGGCTCAAGAAACTAATGAGAAACAGATCGAGCCCCGGCGAGCGTCTGCCGGCGCCAACAGCCTCTGTTGCCTGGACCGTCTCTGTCCTCTGCAAGGATATCTACCCGGATGCCGCCCCCATAACATGTATAGGCCAACTGAAGCAAAATCTAACACCGGAGCCGCAAAGTTAAGATCCCCTGATTATCCATTGCCAGACAGGACCGGCGATGCCACCGCTGCCGGGAGAAAGCAGGCTGCCGAGATGCAGCTGCCTGGTGACAAGCAGAACCGGAAGCAATAGAATATATAATCAGCAGCGCTTTGAAGCATCAAGGAGTGTACCAGCAATGACAATTGCAAGACGAATCTTCCTCTTCCTGGCTGTCAACTTCCTGGTCATAACCATGCTTTCCATAGTCATGGCTGTGTTCGGGATCGGTGATTATCTGACACCTTACGGACTGAACTACCAGAGCCTGCTTGCATTTTGCCTCATCTGGGGCATGGGTGGAGCTTTTATCTCCCTCTGGCTCTCCCGGGCGATTACCAAGTGGACGATGCGCATCCAGCTCATCGATTCCTCCACGAGAGATCCGGGGCTGCGCGACCTGCTCGATACCGTGCGGGACCTGTGCCGCAAAGCAGGGATTACGACGATGCCGGAGGTAGGAATCTATGAATCCGACGAGCTGAATGCCTTTGCTACCGGCCCTACGAAATCACGCGCTCTGGTTGCCGTCTCCTCCGGGTTGCTCTCGCGCATGAACAAGGCCGAGATAGAAGGTGTGCTCGGGCATGAGATATCCCACATTGCCAACGGCGACATGGTCACAATGACGCTTATACAGGGGGTAGTAAATGCCTTCGTCATGTTTGCCGCTCGGGTTGTCGCCTTCGCCATTCAATCAGCTCTCTTCCGTGGTGAGGGAAGGCGCTCGGGAGGCCTGGTCTACTTCATAATCGTTTTTGTATTGCAGACAGTCTTTATGATTTTAGGCGCCATAGTGGTCGCCTGGTTCTCCAGGTGGCGTGAATACAGAGCCGATGCCGGCTCTGCCAGGCTGGGCGGCCGTGACAGCATGATCCAGGCGCTTACGGCCCTGGAGCGTAATTTCGATCAACTTCAGCCTGCAACACAACCAGCAATCGAGACTTTGAAAATCTCAACCAGACCAAGCAGGTTCTTCAAGCTCTGGTCCAGCCACCCGCCGCTTGCTGAAAGAATCGCCCGGCTCAAAGCAGGAAATTTCTGAATCGATAGCAGAGATATCCTTTGCAACATGGGTTTTCGATTGGCCACGAATCGATCCGTATGACAGCCTGGTGACTGGCGATGGAAAGCACGGCCGCCGCGAAGCGCCAGGTCATCCTTAAGCTCCTTGTAATTAGCGTCATCTCTCTCTTCTGCGAGATGCTCGTCATCCGTTGGCTGGCAACCGAGGTGCGCATATTTGCTTATTTCAAAAATCTGCCCTTGATGGCTGCATTTCTAGGGCTGGGGCTTGGCTTCCTCTGGTCGGGACAGAAGACCAATCTCTTAAAATGGTCGCCTGTGTGCCTGCTCTTCTTCAGCGGACTCATGGTTGTCGCCAGCGGGCACGGGCTCACACACATCAGCTTTCTGGATACCTCAAAGTTCATGCTCTTTGGGGATTTCCAGCAAATAGCCGGGATGAGCTTTCCAGTAGCTGGCAATCTGGCCATCATGATGGCTATTTTCGCGCTGGCGACATCCATTTTTGTAGGCCTCGGTCAGAAGACCGGGCAGCTTTTTGAACGCTTGAGGCCCCTGGAGGCGTACTCCTTAAACGTCGCCGGGGCGCTTTTTGGCATTCTTCTTTTTTCAGGGCTGAGCAATTTCCAGCTGGGTCCTGGGTGGTGGCTCAT
>CAYPBX010000277.1:0-4366 GCA_964409075.1 uncultured Candidatus Obscuribacterales bacterium | reverse complement strand
GATCTCTTCAGTATTGCCAGAGCAGGCCGAACTTCTTCAATATCCGCTTCCATGACTCGCAAGCACGACCAGAGATAGCGCTGGGGGCTCTTGAATTTGCCTGAGATGCTGGAAGTTGCCCAGAATTCCTGGCTGGCGAAAAGGCTCTTAAGTACTTCCTTAATATCACCGTCGGTCTGAGTGAACCTCTGCGCCAACTTTCTCACCAGCGTCTCGGGAGGTTTGTCGGCGACGAAGTGCTGTGCCAGCTTGAAGCTGACGTGTCGGGCAGTGGATGGGTGCCTGGCGAGCCGATCAAGTGCCTGCTCAATCTCTTGCTCGCCAGAGCCTATGATCCTGACGCCCAGGAGGACCTTATCGCCAAAGTCATGGCGCTCTGGATCGAAGCGGACGCCCCGTGGATCGTCCAGAACGGCCTGGATCGCCTGGGTAGAGCGTCTGTTCAAGGTACCTCGCCTTGGTGTCGACCAGAGCTGATTCTGACCTCCTTTGCTGCCTTGCGACATCAGACCCTGGAAACCCCGGCGGTCGGCCAGTCCCAAACCAGTCAGAATGCGAGCCAGCTCGACAACATCCTTTTGCGTGTAGCCTCCGTCCACACCAAGTGTGTGCAGCTCGAGCAACTCGCGGGCGTAATTCTCGTTCAGTCCTGTAAATTTGCCGCGGGCGCCACGGCTTCCCGGCGCAGTGTTTTGCCAGTTGTCCAGATAGAAGAGCATGGCTGCATGATGGGAAGTCGCGCCGAGCAGATCGCGAAAACGCCCAAGTACGTAAGGTCTTATCGCCTGCTCCTCGTAGGCTCCTGTCCAGAGATGGTCAGCACCTTTGTTGATGAACACATTGAAGTGGTTGAACCAGAAATCAGTCATCACCTCCTCAAGCTGCCTGGGGCTGTAGAGAACACGCGTGAATTTGGCATAAGCTACTTCTTCATAAATCTTTCTGAAGCTCTGCTGAAGCATCTTCTGCGCCTGCTCCTGGCTCTGAACGCTTGTGCCGGCTGTGGAAACCGGATCAGCCGCCTGTTTGCCTGCCTGCCTCCTGAAACCCTCAAAGGCCGGTCTGCCGTACTTCAATACCAGTCTGGCCGGTGTCGATCTCAAGCTCTCGAACTGATTGACTCGAGAAACAGGGGCTGGCAGAGGCAGTCGGGCTGGGTTGAGCTGTTGCTCGATGAATGCGCTTAAACCTACCTGCTTTACCTTATCTATGTCCGCTGGCCTGGGGCCAAAGGTCATTCTATTTAACGCATGCAGGATGCGGGCATCTTCCTGCGCTGGCGCTGCCTCTGTTGCCGTGGGCAGAGGCAGAAGAGCAATAATCAAGGCCTGGATTAAAGAGATTGAGGCGCGCAAGACAGTCCTTAACAACAGCAAATTTCCATGCAGATAGTAGACGTCTGGCAGGCAGAAAAAGTTCAAAGTCCAGGCTGGTAACATTTCTGCCAGCGCGGAGCCACAGTGTCGCTTCTCTAGGGATTTCAACGGTCTTCCCGGGTCAGTCGAGGAGCAACCTGTAGTAGAATGCCAGAGAATTAATCTAGGGGTTTAGAGGGCTTTGAAGTCTGGCTGGTTTTCTACTCTATCTGCCTGTTTAGTGAGTGTCTCCTGCCTGCAGCTGCTGGCAGCTCAAGAGCCCCAGGAGGACTCGGCTGAGCCTGGAAGACGACACAAGCTTCTGGACCGAGCAAAGAGAGGCGCCGGCATCCTCTTTGTATTGAAGGATTTTGCCAGGCAGATTGGTGCGGTTGAGAAATTCAGCGCCCGAGCTGGTGCCGACCGTAAACTGGAGGTCAGTATCGATCGCGAAAGCGCATCGCGCCTGAAGCTCGATGGCCTGGAGAAGTTCGGAGTACAGGTAAAGTCGCTCGAGCTAGACAAGCATATCAGCTTCAAGGCGGGTGGTTCGCCGACAGGTGTAGAGCTGGATGAGATTAAGGGCATCGGAGTCGGTCTCGTGATAGGAGTCCTGCCGGCGAAAATCATTGTGCGCAAGGCAGGGTTAAGAAGAGACGACGCCGGCAAGCTGCACTTTACCTGTACGATCTCGCATAAAACGATTCCTCTGCCCCTCCCGCTTGATATACCTCTATAAATAAAGGCTGGGCGGCGGAATTGGCAGCCAGAGCTGTCGAATTTTACCAATATGGACCCAATTGTTCGGCGTCTCATAGATCGACCGATCGATGTATGCCATCGATTAATCTGTCCAGTAGGTGTTTTGACTTAGATATCTTCCGGAAGTTGAATCGCAATTGTAATCCTTGGACAGTGGAGAAGGGAGAACCTTTGCCTCTTGCCTACAGGCGGCCGGCTGCAGTGGCGACAGAGCAGCACCATCATCAATCAGCATGACTTCGAGCACCTCGCGTGTGGCCAGGTGTGATAGCTGAGCTGTGCTGCTAAACTGGGAGAGGAGCTTTATAAGGTATGGGCTGGGTGCATAGCCGAGGCAGCGCAGTCGATGTTTGGCGACAAGCCGAGAGTGGCGGATCTTATCCCAAAAGCCTTCATCGGCGCGGATCTTGCTGAGCAGATCAGAATTCGTGCCTTGCCTGTCGTTGGTAATTGTCTCCTTGCGTTTTCGCATCGCTACCAATCGCTTGCGTAATGCAGCCATTGTGCCGAAGAAATCGCACACTGCCGCAAAAGAGTACTTGCTAGCGCGGGACCATTCTTGATATAAGCAATGGGTGAGTAAGCAGGCAATTGTTATTCCAATTATGAATGCACCAGCAGATTGGGCACCATCTGCTGCTTTGTTTTGAGCTTTTGCGATTGATTGTGTTCCAGAATCATCTCCTGTAGGTGCATATGTGCCCATTCGACCGGCTGGCTGCGGAAGCAGTGATGGACGGTCTTTTGTAGATCGTTTCGTTATGCGCTTATGGGAGTCAGACAAAAGATCGGTGCTTTGAGGCAGATCGGCCGGCGAAAGCAGGCAGGGGGCCTGAGTCGCAAGAGCCTGTATGTTTTTGCCCAATCTGCCGCTTTCTGGCAGCTTGCCTGGTTGTCCATATGCTATAGATCTGCACAGCCTGATGCCCAGGATCTCGATCTCTCCCTGGCTGTTCCAGGAAGCGGAGATTACTCTGGCACCTACAAATCCAACGATGTTGGCGGCTGAGCGAAGCTCCAACCCTCCTTTGATAACAGGAAAGATCAAAACACGTTGAGAGATGAGACCAGCATAGCAGGAGCTGTTCGAGAGGATCTCCTGTCCTGCAGATGAGCGGGAGAGATTAATCCTGTCGTCTACGCTAAGGGAAGGTATGAGTCCTGCCCGCTGTGATACTAATTTGAGCTGCTGACGCATCGCCTGGCCCAGATATTCGCTGTCGGTTGGTGGCTCGCCAAAGGTAGTAAAAGCAGCATTTCGTCCTTCGTCTGAGGTCAGGTGGAGCATCATTGCCTCACCGGGACGGTGCTGGTAGAGAGGCAGATCTCTACCGTGAGCGCCTCTGGGGGCAGCATCCAGGCTAATTGCCAGGGGAAAGGCTTGATTCTGGAATAAATGAGCAATGGTCTCGCCCCCAGCAGCAAGAGCAGCAGCTTCGACGCTGTCTTTCTGCGGCACAATGGGGTTGGGAATTGGAAGATCTACATGTACAGCAGCGCGAACGCTCACCCTGCCAGCCTGGCTGGCGGAAAGTGGTGTGACGGTCATGGCTGTGGCTACATCGGCCGGACTACCGTTAAGTGGTTGCCCGTTGATGTTCTGAGCACCCAGGATGGCGAGCATCCTGGCCTCAGTGTCTGCCGGCGAAGAGGAGCCCAGATTTGCTGCTCCGGCGAGCGCTGCTGCTTCGACTGCTGCCTGAAGCTCAGCCTGCACACGCTTTAGATGGGCAGTATCTATAGCGATGATGCCCAGACAGATCAGGAGAGGTACTAGAATTCCAGAACAGGTGGCCAGGATGAATGTCCGGCGTCTGCGTGAAGGAGGACTTATTGGAGTCATATGACGGCTGCCAGGTGCTAAACGTGGATAGAAGGCATGCCGCGCGAAAAGTTTGTTGGGATTTTTCGCCATAACAATCCAATTCAGCCAGATAAGCTGAACTCTCCTTGTGGAACCATGTATTCATCTTATTGGGCCGATTCGGCGGTGTATATTGGCAGAAGCGCGTAATTGTTCGCGCTCAGAACCTATTTTGCGATGCGACAACCTGTATCTCACAGGCCAGCCCGCCGGAGTAATAGGACTTTCGCGGCTGAATCGGCAGGGTTGCCTCGTCAGGCGCCTCGAAGGATGCGCTAAGAATTGAGACTGCACTCGGCCCGCCTGCAGAGCCTTGATTGTCGCCTGTCAATGTGAGGCCTAGAGAGTCTTTTCCCCGTCCCATTTCAAGCGCTCTTCGCTCGTT
>CAYPBX010000276.1:0-4367 GCA_964409075.1 uncultured Candidatus Obscuribacterales bacterium | reverse complement strand
CGCTTAGCTATCAACAAGCGCTTGTACTGCGCAAAGAGATCCACCGTCCACAGCTCCGGCATCTTGCGCGGCGAGAAAGGATCATGAAAAACAAGATCAAACGGGCAGTCAAGCGCCGGTACCACCGCGCGCAGGTCACCAGCAATGAGCTCCAGGCTGAGGTCAAGCCTGCCGTCGGACACATTAAGGCAAGAGCCAAAGCCAAGCCTGCCCTTCCTTTCACGCTGCCTCAAGAGCCTGGAGACCCCAGCAAGCCTCCTGTCTGAAAGCACTGAGTCAAAGAGATCAGCCAGCCCAGCATCACTGTCGATACCAACAACGTGCATTGCACATTTAGGATGATTACTCGCAAGCAAATGCTGAACAAGAACCCAGCTGTTGTAACCCAGCCCAAAGCAGGCATCCAAAACTGCTAGCGAGCTGCCAACCTTCAAGGGCTGCTGAAGCCCAGAAGGTTGCACATAATGCTTAAGCGCTTCGGTATATGCCCCTGCGCGGTTATGATAAAGTTCGCTTGTGCCCTCGTGCAAGAGCGTCAGGGAGCCATCTCCGGTTGTACAGAACTGATACACGCAATTATTCTGACTCCTCTTTTGCTTGCCAACAGTATGAGTTTGATCCTGGGAATCAAACAAGCTAGATAGCACCTTTTCTCTTGGATTTTGACCGGTTCACACGCAACGCACACCAACACTACACACCTGCCCACACAACCGCACACGCCGCCCCACTGTCTTACGCGAGGGCCCCGGGCAACACTCGCGCATAGGGCAGCTTGCGGTGCTGTGCGCAGTTCCCATAGAGCATGCGTTCAGCAATTCAAGCGATTTTTCCTATGCTTCTATTATACATACATTTGTCTGTATGTCAACCCATCAATCGATCATTTTCACTGTGAAAGGGGAATAGCATCAAAAGCTAACGCCACGGTGTTCAGACTCGACAATGGTATCAATTAAGTTCTCAAAGAAGCGCTGCGCCAAGATCGCCTCAAGCACCCTTGTCCAGCCCATATAGCCACAGCTGAGTATAAGCAGGGGTAATCGGCAGGTCATCGGCGATCGATTCCGTCAGCTCAACCTGTCCGGTTGCTTCAGACACTTTACGCACGACCTGAGCTTTCAACTTCTTCCAGGCATCAGCTCCAATTGAGACAGACAAAGTAGGTCGACGTCCAAAATAGAGCCTGGCTGAGAGGCTGTCTGCTGCTCCAGGCACAAAGGACATATTCAGCCATCTTTTCTGACCTGGGTCAGCCTCCGAGAGAGAGATGGACGCAAGCTGCCCCCAGGCAAAGAGCGGCCCCCTGACCAGAATCTGCCCACACCGCCAGGCTGGCTGCACACCGGCAGTTCCCAGAACCAGGTGAGTCGGCCGACTGAACCTGCGCAGGACCAGCCACAACACAACAAGCAAGAATACGATGCTGAGAGCTGAGAGGCTCTGCCAGCGCGTGAGGATCTCTGTGAGCATCCCCAAAAGAAGAAGAATCCACATATCCATTGGCAGCAGACTGCCCTGATCTGCCGGCGACAAGTGTCCCGCCAAGCCACCTGTGACTGCCAGCGCTTCCATGAGCGCTTCCGGGCCCTTTTCGACCACCAGCGCAGGGACGAGGATGGTGGCAGGGAGATATTCTGAAAAGAAGCTTGCCACCAGAGTCGAGCCGGCAAGGAGCATGAAAAAACCGGACCGGTCTGCCAGGTCGAAGGGTCCTGGAAGTCTGGCGGCAGAGGAGACGACCGGCGGCACTACGATCTCGCTCGGACCGCCTCCCAAACAGTTTCTGCCAGGTACGTTTCTCGACTCAGCGCTCACATTGTCCCCTTCAACAGTCCCTGGCAAGAGGCTTAAAGCCTTCAGCCAGCCAGCGCCTGACTTTATCCAGCGAAATTAGACGTACTGACACATCTGGGGCAGTCAACGCCGCAACCAGCTCATCAAGCCCTGCCGACACGCAGCTTGCCAGAAGCCGCGGGCGAGCTGCCTGGCGAGCCTGCTGGCAGCAACCAGTCAGGAGAAAGTAAAGAATCGCTCCCAGGCTGAAAAGATCGCTTGGCGGCGTTGCCACAGCACCCTTCTCCCTCTCCGGCGCCTGAAAGCCGACAACAGACCGGGGCAATTCCGGATTAAGCGGTCCGGCCACACCAAGATCAATCAGCATCAGTCCGCCGCCATCGAGAACCCAGAAAGATTCTGGCGTCAAGAGACCGTGTGCAAGCGGTGGCTCCCGACCATGCAGATAAGCCAGCACCGACACCATCTCACCTGCCCATTGGATAACCACCTCCTCCTTCTGTGGACCAAATTGATGCACCATCTGATTGAGATTCTGCAGCCCGGGATAGAAGGAGAGCCTCGCAAAATGCCGCTGGCAATCTACAAAGTGATCCGTTACTTTGATAATCTTCGGGTGGTCCAGGGTAAGCAGGCATTTCACCTCGTCGGCAAAGAGCGCAATCCGCCCGTGAGCCTGGGTGTCTGTAAACCCGGCAGGAATAACGCATTCCTTGAGTAATACAAGCTGACCTTGGCGCGTGTGAGCCATGTAGTAAGCTGCCCGGCTGCTGCCGGATAGATAGCGCAGTATCTCGATGTCGCCTGACTGCAAGCTGGTCCCAGATGGCAATGGCTTGAAACCAGAGGCATCAGGCGGCATGCTCATCTGCCAAATTTCAGTGAAACTCGCCCTGGCGTAGTTGGCCGCACAGCCTGAGGTGAGCTCCTCTTTCAGCTCCAGGTAGCCGCTTGTGCGTACAGCCGTCCGGGAGCGACTCTCAAAGGCCTCCAGAAACCTAACAAAATCCCTTTGAGAGAAAGAATCTACATTGAGCTTCACAGGTGGACCAGACTGTCGATACAAAATAAGAGCCTGCCCTCTTCTTCTCTCCTCAGCCCTAGAGCCCGCAGGACTCCAGAGGACTCGCACCTCCGTCAGCTCCCGCCAGGGCAGGAAGCCGCCTGCATTACCTGCCAGGCGATACCAGCAGGGCAACCAGATACCGTCGGCAGTCATGTAGATCCGATCACCAAGCACATAAAAAAGAAGAGTTACTGCCGGGATTGCCAGAAGAAGGCAAAATACGGCAAGCAGAAGCACCCAGAGAACTGCTTGAGCATCCGCCACAATTCCCAGGGTCAAAAGCCTGATGACAAAGCTTACCGCTTCAATGGTGACACCGGCAAAAAGAGCAATCAGAGGCAACAGGTAAATCGGCGCAAAGACGGCAACAAGATAGAGCGCTACCTTTTGCGGCAGCGTCGCATAGCGCAGCGAGCATTCATAGCCGGACAATTTCCTAAGCCCAACAGCTTCAGCTACCTGCTTCTTATTATGCCTCCGCGGCCTTGAAATCAAGCGCCAGGCGATTCAGCAATGATTGCTCTTTACCCCAGCGCGCCTTCGGCGACAGGACCGCTGCCTGGCGCAGCCGTCCATTTCCTAGTAAAGTGAGAGTGGGAGCCAGCTTTCAAGGACAAGACAAGGCAGCGTATTGAAAAGAGACGAGAACAACTTCAGTCAGCAGCTCAGAATCTATCGCCAGGCGCACCGCACAGTAGGTTGCAAGCTCTGTCATCTGATTGGCGTGCCGCTTATCGCACTCTCGCTGCCAATCTTTATCTTCAATCGACGCCAGGGCCTGATCATGTTTGGCACCGGCTGGTTCTTTCAGCTTGTCGGTCACCTTGTCTTTGAGAAGAACAGGCCCGTGCTCACGGCCGACGCGACTAATATCTACACCTATCTCTCAGCGCTTGCCTTTGTTTTCCAGGAGTGGAAACACATCCTCTCTGGAGAGCCATTAGCGGAGACTCGGCTTGGCGCAGATGCAGGGATTGGGATTGAGCCGGTCGATGATCCGCCCGAGCAGCTGCGCAAGGCCGGTTGACCGGAGGTGGCTAGCGTACGGCAGGATTGCCCGGGCGTCCGCCGCTGCCTCAGGTCCGCTTCCCTGGCTTGTCAGGCAGTCACCCTAACGCTTTCCCGGCCGAAGAGGTATATTAAGTCCAGATCAGGCAAGCGCCCACTTTCAAAGAGCGTTTCTGCGAGCCGATCGCACCTGCCACCTATCTTGCAGCGCAACGATAAGAACGGACCGGAGGAGTCCAAAGATGGCAAAGATACTGGTAATTGAGGACGAGCCAGTATTCTCCGATCTCATATCCGGGTGCCTGAAACAGGAAGGGCATACCGTAGAGGTAGTAGCCAACGGGGATGAAGCTGCCGACCGGCTGCGCTTCTACAAGTTCGATCTGATTATAAGCGACTGGATGCTTCCGGGACTTCAGGGAGTCGAAATCGTCAAACGCTTTCGCAACTCAGGCGGCGCTACGCCGGTATTGATGCTTACCGCCAGATCCGCCAT
>CAYPBX010000275.1:0-4375 GCA_964409075.1 uncultured Candidatus Obscuribacterales bacterium | reverse complement strand
GAAGTTTGAAAAGCGTCTGCCAGCTGACGGCCTGGAGCACGCTGAAGCTGAGCGTAGAACCGCTCAGCTTCAGCGTGCTCAGGGAAGCCGATGGTGACAACCCGCGCTTCTCCGATGCCCAGATTCGCGAGATTGCCTCAAATATGGTGCGGCACGCATCCGATCCTGGTACAGTCGATCAGGGACCGGATCCGGGCTGCACTGCTGCTGTGCTGGAGACGGCTCTCTATTTAAATGAGCCTTCAGTAATCGGTCAGCTGGTAGCGGATGTGGTGGCGACAGGAAGCTACAGGACTGTGGACGGAACCGTAATAACTCCGCCTGAGCGTAATCTGCTGCCTAATAAATACAGCAAAGGGCCTGCTAATTCGGCCCGCAGCGCGGCCAGCCAGATTGCTCAGCCGACGCTCTTGAATGTTTACTGGAACCGCCAGGACAGCTTCGCGGCAGGTGAGAGCGGCAAGCGCGGCAAGATCTTTTACGAGGAAGGGCACCCGCCTGTATACATGGGTGACCCGCATGTGCGCTTAATGGACTACTCGACCGATCCCCATTCCCCATTTACCCATGAGGAAAGTTTTGTAGATCCAACCTCGCAGGGGATCTTGATGGCGGAGACCAGGCCGGTCGCGGCGCCAGCAATGAGCATGGGGAATATTGGAGACATCTACCAACAGCTGAGGGGCAATCGTGGCGACATGACGATTGTGGACTCGTCTCCAGATAAGAGGACGCATTGCCCGCAGACTCTCGATGAATTCAAGCAGCTCTTCGCCAATGCCAAGGCCGGCAAGGACGGTGCCCGGCTGCCGGTCCTGCTTGGGGTTCATACCCATCTGGAGCCGTTTCGGGGAGACCTGATGAGCTATGCCGATAAAGGCAAGGAGAAGGCAAGCAGGGAGGACGACAGCTCGCTGGACCTTCACGCGCATCATGCAGTAGTGGTGGTTGATTACGATTCGAAAACCGAGCTGGTAGCAGTTGAGAATCAATGGGGGGAAGGGGTCGATCACACGGGACGCCCGGGCAGCAAAGGGAAAATACCGATTGAGCAGCTCTTTGCTGCCTACAAGGGCGAGGCAGGCGAGAATAGAGCTGAGAAGAAGGAGAAGAAAGAGCCGACCGCCAAAGAATACATCGCCCAGCAGAGGCGGTGGGTGAAGGAGCTTGATGGAGATGCGGATGTTGATCCGGTTGTGCGCCTGGATGCCCGTATCACCCTGGGAAGATACCTCAGCCACTGGGGTCACAACAAGAAGGCGGTGGCTGTCTTTGATCGTGTGGTAACTGATTTTGCGGCCCAGCTGGCTCAGCCCCTGGATCGAAGGCTGGCAACAGCCAGGCAAATCCTGCCTCACCTCAATGACCTGGGCAGGTCCAACACAGCCGCCAAGGTGCTTAAATCGCTAGATGAAAGCTTCATCGCCCAGACCAGCCAGCCGGCGGGACTAAACTTTGAATCATGCCGCAACTTTGAGGATCTCTTGCAGTTGCATAAGAGATATGGCCGTGCAAGTAGTTCTGACCGTATCGCCAGGCACCTATCGGGCGCTGTATTGAGCCGCTTGCCTGCAGATGGGGTGACCGACAGCAAGACTGCCGATCTTGTCGATCGCGCCTTGCAAGCCTTCAACCGCTCCGGCCTCACCTCCTTTAGAGACCGCCTGTTGCAAGGTTTCGCGGACGGCCTTCAGACTCTGGCAGGGAGGCGAGGACAAGACGATGCGGATGTTCTTGTCGCCAGGGCCAGTCTTGCTTACATGCGTTTTGATGCCGGGGACCTCAATGGAGGCAAGGAGCTTACTCGGGAGATCAGAGAAAGCTACGACAGGCTAATGAGAGATGCTGATCCCGGCGACAAGCGTATCGATGAGCTGCGCTTCAGGCTCCGCAGTCTCTATCGTCTGGGCGGGGATGGAACGGGACAGAGCCAGATGATTACTCATACGCTCACGGCCCTCGAGATGAAGCCTGCCAGGGATGGCAACCGCAGAGGACCAGACCATCCGGAGATGGTCGGCCCGCTCAGGCGTTTTGCTAAGGAGTACCAAGGCAGCAACCAGAAAGAAAAGGCTCTTGAGCTCTATACCAGGGCCTTGAGGATTCAGACCGAGCATCTGGGCAATGGCTTTGACAAGGATGACGTGGATGAGACTGCCTACGCCATGATCAGCATCCTCAACAGTCTGGGCAGAAAGGATGAGGCCAAGAAGCTCGCACCCGAGCACGGACTGCATTATCGCTCCTATTGACATTCCGGAGCAATGCTGTTTGTGAATAGCCGCGATACTCTCGCTGGAGCAAGTAACGTTGCCGCTTCCTAATTGGTGGGCAGATATCATACAGGGGACGATGCAGGGCCCGGCGGCGCATGGCGCCTGCCCTGCTGAAGGCCTTGTAGTTAGTCGGCAACAGCTCTCGGCTTGGCGGGTATAAACTCAAAGGTGGCAGCGTTGTTTTCACTGTGGGCGATGGCCGGACGGATTCTTTTAAATGGTTGACAGCGATAGGAATATCGCCAGGGACACTACTGGCAGAAGTGGTTTGGAGGCTGACGAGGTTTTCAACGGCAAGTGGCGTGTGCTCTCCGTTCTCGGTTCAGGAGGGGTGAGCACCGTCTACAAGGCCAGGAGTCTGGCCGATGATCGCCTGGTCGCCATCAAGGTAATCTCCGCTGGACGTATGCGAGATGAGGAGCTGATCAAGCGGTTTATGCGCGAAGCCCGGATGACCTCGCGCCTGGATCATCCCAACGCGGTCAAGGTGTACGAATGGGGTCTTGATGAGCGTGAGCGCCCCTTCATGGTTATCGAGTATCTCGATGGCGAGTCGCTCGATCGACGCATCGCCAGACACAGAGGCATTCGCTACAAGGTTGCTCTTGGCATAATGCAACAGATCTGTTCTGCTGTCTCCAAGGCGCATTCCCTCGGGATCATCCACAGGGACCTGAAGCCGGGAAACATCATGCTCATCTGCGATGAGCTCAATGCCGAGATGGTCAAGGTTGTAGATTTTGGCATCGCCAAGCTGGAGACTCCTGCAGGGGATGAGGGCGGGATCAAGGAGGCTGCTCTCACCAGGGATGGAGCGATTATGGGGACGCCGCTTTATATGGCGCCGGAGCAGCTGCGGGGTAAGAAGGCAGATGTTCGCTCAGACATTTACAGCCTGGGCTTGATTTTGTATGAGATGCTCACGGGCATACATCCATTCTCCTCCCGGAACACGGCCGAGATAGTTATTGGTCATCTCAATCAAGTTCCCAGTGCCCCTTTTATTGTCAGGGCAGACCTGGCCATACCAGAGACCATAAGTCAGGTGGCTATGTGGGCGCTGGCAAAGAACCCCTGGGAGCGGCCCGTGAATGTAGAGGAGTTTCAGGCTGCTCTGGAGCGCTGCCTTGAGGAGCCCGGACCGCTGCCGGAAGCTGCCGAGACGGCCTCGGTGCCGGCATCAACACAGCCACTCCCTGAGCCTGAGCTTGCCGGGGGGATATCCAACCGGACAGGAGCCAGATGGACGTTCACAGGATTGATTGCTCAATGGGCATCCTGGAGCGAGGATAAGCAGCTCATGCTTATCATCGCCATTCTGGCTATTATCCTCTGTACGGTGGCGATGATTCGTTGAGTCCTCTTATCGATTGTCTGTCAGACGTCCTTTTACGATAAAATGTAACCATGAGTAAAGGAGGTTACGAGAAGTTGAAACGCCTGCCATCTTGCTTGGGCTTCCTGTCCTGCCTATCGCTTGCCTGCTTCCCGGGCGCTCAGGCACAAACATCAGGCGATTCGGGAAAAACTTTTGGCAGCCATTCACCGATTCCTACCATTACCCATCCGTACTACAACCGGATCACTGGCGGTTTCGGGCCATATCCTACCGGCACTGTCACCCCTGTCTATCCTGTTTATGGTGCACCGTATGCGGTGCCAGGAGGATACTTTGACACCAGAGTCGGCGGTGTCAACTTCAGAATGTGGCGAGCGCCCTCTGGATACTATTATCCCTGGGCTCAGTATGGTGTCAGCTATCCCTACATTCCCCCCACCATAATCGTGCAGCAGGGCACCACGGCTCCAGCAGAGCCACCTGTGTCGACCATTTTCGAGGATATGGACAGGTTCCTCACTGAGCGCAAGGAGAAGTTCTCCGCTGACGATTATCTGCATCTCAGCCGTCGGCTCAACGATTTGAGCAGGAAATGGCAGAACATCAATATGGCCACCGGTGGAGCCGTTCACAGCCGGGACGAGACGATCATGCGCTGGGATCTCGGTAAGCTGGGAGAGGAGATTGCCAGAAGGGTCAGGCCGTAAATCGGCCTGTTTCGGTCAGTGATCCTCCAGTTGCAGTTTCTCAAAAACAGCGT
>CAYPBX010000274.1:0-4405 GCA_964409075.1 uncultured Candidatus Obscuribacterales bacterium | reverse complement strand
TGCGTGGACAAAGCAGTGAAACGTTTTTTCGATTGCCAGGTCGTGGAGCTGCTCTGGAAAGTCGCCGCAGCGGGTCGGCCGCTTTGCCTGATGGCAGTGCAATTGAAACAAAACCAGAAAGAACTTTCCTACCCGTTTCAGGAGAAGATTCGATGCAAATCGTGTCACGCTCAATCGTGCTTGCGACAGCCGTGATTGTCCTTGTGTTTGCCGGCTGCTCCAGGGAGCGCCCCGCTCACGAGAAGAGAATTCTCATCCAGGTGGAGCCACCCAAGAAGCACGAGATTGTTCATCATGGCGCGGTCCAGAACGTCTACGCGCTGGACGGGCGCACCATTATCGAAAAACACATCCCGGATGCCGACGGTGTCACCGCTGCCATCTATTACCGTCTCGACGGAACCGTGCGCAAGACCGTTGAGGAGTATGCGCCGGACCCGGTCAGCGGCAAGCGACAGCAGAAGAGCTCGGCTGACTGGAGCGAAGACGGGAAGACTATTGTCCAGGGACAGCAGTACCGTCCTGACGGCTCCCTGCGGCTGCAGATACGAACCCTTCCTGACGGGAAGGTAGAGACCGGGTTTTTCCTGAAGGGCGGCTGGCGCTTCATTCAGAAGATTGCCGCGCCTGGTGCCCAGACCTGGCAGAACAACTACTTTCGCAAGGACGGGACGCTCTGGATGAAGGAGGCGGTGACAAATACAGGGATGAACGTCAGCTCAATTGAGATGTACCGGGCAGACGGCATCACTCCCCACTACCGCGCCGAATACTCAGATAACAACGGGCCGCCGGATGTTGAATCAATGGGGCATTCCGAGAGCAGTGAGCGCCTGGTCACCTATTTCAACTCAATCGGCAAACCGAGCTACCGTCAACGCTGGAAGGATCAAGGCAGGGGTAACAGCATGGAGGCTGGCTACACGCTCTTTGAGGTTGAGGCTTTGTCTGCCGACGGTAAGGTAGAGCTTACCTTCGGTTTCGAGGAGAACATGCAGGAGGACATCGTCCGGTTGAAGGAGCTGAAGACTCAGCAGGGAATGAAAGCAGCTTTCGATCCCTACTTCGGGGAGCCGGAGAAAGTGCCCGTCCAGAAGTGGTTTAACGGCCAGATGAACCAGGAGAGCGAGCGCACCCTGGAGGTCGGCTCCTTGACCCGGGTTGTTGACAGCAAGGGCGAGGAGCTGGAAGGTGCTGCGATCAAGCAGCACCTGGATACCAGCCGCCTGGCCGCCATGGTGAAGCGACCGCTCGAGCCGGAGTTTGAGGAGCGGGCTCTTGAGATGATCAACGAGGATCTCTCTTACTTGGGAAGGCGGGACGACGGCAACCCGGCCAAGTGGTATCACACGCTGCCGATTTTCTAACCACATCTCCTGGTGATGAAAACGGTCATTGGTACCTGCAGTTCCTGCTACCGGGGTAATCGGATAGCGGGCGGCGGCTAACCAGGACAAGAAACGCCGTGGCAACAGAACAAGCGGCTACGGCTGGCTTGTTCTTGTTGCCGGTGATGTTCCTGAGCCGCTCTATCTGGAGATTAACATGAACAGTGAGAAAACCTTCGCGAAGGTGGCCTTGTCTCTGGTTCTGGCGCTGCTGTGCATTGTTCTCTTCGTTCTCGCTTCCGGTTGCTCCAGAGATGCCGATCAGCCCGGGCGGGTCGGTGTCCAGGTTGGCAACACGGAAGAGCACGAGGTCTCGTTCAAGGGGTCGATCAAGTATGTTCGCTCGACCGGCGGCACAGTGATCGAAAAGCACGTTCCGCGCGGTAATGGCGATACGGTCGTCTATTACTACCGGGACGGCGACGGCACCCTCAAAGAGATTGTCGAAGAGTACAAATCGGCCGATGGCAGCGGCAAGCGGCTGCTCAAGGCCAAGTCCACCTGGGCTGCTGACGGGAAGACGTTTGTCTCCGGTGAGCTTTACCGCCCCGATGGCACCCTGATGCTAACGCGCAAGGCGCTTACGGATGGGCGCTGGCAAACAGACCGGTATTTTCCAGACGGCTGGAAGTTCACCTCGCAAATGCGCGATCCATCCTCGAGCACGTGGGATGAGACCTTCTTCCGGCCCAACGGAAGCATCTGGGCAAAGCAAAGCCGCAAGCGCGAAAGCCAGTGGTGGGTTCGCGAGTTCTGGCTCGAGATGTACGCCGAGGACGGAAAAACGCGCCTCTGGCGGATCGACCACTTGAACTATGGGGAGACGCGCGTGTCAGGTTTTACGCCGAACGAATACGGCCGGTTGATTACCTACTACAACGCCGACGGCTCGCCGATCTACCGGCAATGGTGGAACAGCTGGTGGAACCAGCACCTCAATCAGTCGGGATGGCTGAAGTTTGTTGAGGAGATCGGTGAGTTCGGCCAGCCAGTGCGTAAGATCTGGGTAGAAGATACCGGTGAGGAGGTAATTTTCCTCAAAGAGGTGCGGCTGGCTGATGGTACCCTCAAAGAGTTCCGTACCTACCGGGAGCCTGAAGTGGAGCTGCAGGAGATTGAGAGCTGGCAGCCGGGATCAGGACAGCCGACCAGGAGCCGCAAGTTCCACAGCGGCACACTGCAGTACCTCACCGGACCGTCGGGCGAGTATGAGCATCATGCTGCCTGGGAAGGAATTCACGAGACACTCGATCCGCGCCGCTTCAGCCGTCCACCGGCCTACGCCGATTTCCAGGCGCGCCTCGCGCAGATGCAGGGTGAGGACACCACTTTCTTGGGCGAGCGGGACGATTCGGATCCGGCCAACTGGTATCACCAAAACTGATACCAACAGGGCCCCGTGTGTTTTGATTGTGTCACTATAACAGCCCGGCGGTCAGGATTGTGATCGCCGGGCCGAGTCCTGCTGCATTCCTCGTTGGGCAGCAGAAGATCTGTTTGGCTCGCATTCTGCAGGAGACACCTATGAACGAGATGAAATTCATCTGGCAGAACCTGGGCGAAATTGTCTTCGCAGAGCCACACTGGCTCTGGCTCGGGTTCGCCGTACTGTTGCTCATTCCTCTCTGGAAGCGTCTGCGCCCGGCGCTTGCGCATCCCAACACCAGCATGCACACGATCCGCTCTTTCGGCTGGCCCTTTGTGCTCTGCCTGGTGCTGCTGTCCGGATCCTGGCTTGCCTTCACGGCGGCCATGGCGCGCCCCAAGCTGGCGACCGAGGAGATGAGGGAGTTTCTTGACGCTCGCGATTTTGTCATCGGCATCGACCGCTCCGGCTCCATGTTCACCGCCGATATCGAGAACCCTGCTCTGTTCAAGATGATTGAAGCTTTCGAGCAGGAAGAGAAGGAAGAGGAGAAAAAGCTGCGCGAAAAGTTCCCTAACCTGTATCCTTACCCACCGGAGGTGGAGGAGAAGCTGCAGGACCACCAAAAGAAGCGGCTTGAGGAACAGAAAGCCAAGGGGCAGGTGCAGCGCTTCAAGCTCGCCCGCTGGGCTGCCGTCCAGTTTCTCAGATCCCGTCCTGAAGGCGACCGTGCCGGCATGTTCACTTTCGACGATGACGTCTACTGGGCTTGGCCCCTGGGCGCGGATGTCAACGTCGTTCTGCGCAAGGTGAGCGAGTTGAGCACGCAATCAGGCGGCGGCACCAACTTCGACGGGCCGCGGTCCAACAATCCCCGTATCGGCGCCTTTCAGGGCGCCATCGACCATTTCGAGTCGCTGGGCAAGGCGCGCGTTCGGGTGATGATCTTCATCTCCGACGGGGATGCAGGCATCAGCCCGGAACGCCACCAGCAGCTGGTCGAGCAGATGACCAAGGAAGGTAAGGTTATCCACATCTTTGCCCTGGTCTGCGGCTCCGAGGAGCAGCTCAAGCACCCCAACACGCAGTCCATGCGCAAGCTGGTCGAGGCTGTCAACCCCAAGGGTTGGAAGGACTCTCAAGGGCAGCCGGTGGATGCCGTCATCTGGGCTGGCAATGGCGATGCGATGCAGAAGGCGTTTGCTCGCATCAGCGAGCTGGAAAAGTCAACCATCGAGCTGGAGCCGGTGGAGACCTTCAAGGATGTCACCTTTTACTTCATCGTTGCGGGCTGTGCTGCGCTGGCGGTCTTCTTGATTGCCTGCGCGCTCTTCCGCGAGGAGTTCTAAGTGCCAGCTGCGGAAGCTGGTGGCAATTCCACCGGCTTCCGGGCGCATCAAAGGGAGTTCAAGCATGGCATATCTCAAGAAACTTGCCTGGCTTATCCCGGTTGCCCTGGTTGCTGCTCCGGCAGCGATTGGCATCGGGAAGATTTCTGCAGGTGGTGCCGTATCTCTGGCGCTGCCGTATTTCGGTGCGGCGCTGACCCTGGCACTGGGCATCCTGCTCATCGTCGGCATCAGGCGCGGCACCGTCAGGCGGTTGATCACAAACACGATCGACTGGGCGCTCAGTCTCTTTGCCTTCAGAG
>CAYPBX010000273.1:0-4410 GCA_964409075.1 uncultured Candidatus Obscuribacterales bacterium | reverse complement strand
CTACTAAGATGATTGGCGAAGCAGGCAGGAAGACTTAAGGAGTTAGAGATGTTTGAATTTTTGCTGACGGTAGGGGGCATTGCCGGCTTGATTGTCGCGTCAGGCATCAAGTTCGTCAACGAATACGATCGGCTGGTCATTCTCCGGATGGGCAGAGCCAAAGGCGTACGAGGTCCCGGACTAAGCTATGTCTGCCCTTTTATAGAGCAGCAGCGCAAGGTAGATCTGAGAATCATCACCATGTCCATCCCGCTGCAAGAGGTAATCACCAAGGACAATGTCTCCTGCAAAACAGCTGCTGTCTGTTTCTTTCAGGTAGTAGATCCTTTCAAATCGATTGTAAAGGTGGAGGATCCTTACACAGCTACCAGCCAGATTGCTCAGACGACCTTGCGCAGCGTCATCGGCCAGCACGAGCTCGATCAACTGCTGTCGGAGCGCGATGTGATCAATGCCAAGCTTCAAGCAATTATCGACCGGCAGACCGAAGGCTGGGGAATCAAGGTGAATGCCGTCGAGGTCAAAGACGTCGAGATACCGCAGGGCATGCAGAGAGCGATGGCCAGACAAGCCGAGGCTGAACGCTTCCGTAGAGCCAAAGTCGTGGCAGCCGAAGGGGAGTACCAGGCGGCCGAGAAGTTGGCTGCAGCAGCCAGGCGCATCTCGGCTGAGCCTGGTGCCATGCAACTGCGCCAGCTGCAGACTATGGTAGAGGTCTCTGCCGAGAAGAACTCGACCTTAATCTTTCCGGTGCCGATTGAGCTGATGGAGTTTGCCAAACGCGCCGTGTCGGGCCCACCCGCCAGCCAGCCTGCCCACCCCCTGGATCTCGGCTCAGGTGATGCGCCCGGAGAGTCGCTTGACATTAAGGAGCTCAGCGAGGAGGTTATTTAATTAATCGCTCCGCGCGTATCCTCCGTCGTGCGCTCCGCTGCCATACGCTGCTCAATCCGGACTACTACCGCTTCTGGCTGTCGAGAAATTCATGAAGCGACTGATCTTTCGGACGCAGGAGAGTCCAGCGCAAAGCTTCGACAATGGCATCAGACAGCTCCTGATGCGGTCCTTGAGTAGCATCGGCCTCAAAGATCAGACGGTAGGGCTCAAGATTCTCCCCATACCAGAGATAGACCATCGGATTAGCGGAGTTGCCAAAGTTCAAGAGGAGGTGGTCGAGGTCCTGCGGGGGAGTGACGTCGAAGCCCCGCTCATACTCGGTGGCCGCATCCAATCCGTAGTCGACATCGAAGCCAGCTCTGAATTTGCCAAAAATTACCCCGGTTGAAAATGCACGCCCCCGGCAGATGATAAGCGAGTCGCTCCCGCGCCTGTAGTAGAGCCAACCGCGCCATTTCGAGAAAACCTCGCTACCAAGCCTGATGCCAATCTCGCGCTCCACATACTCAATGAGCCAGTAACACTCCAGGGGCAAATCGACAAAACCCGCCTCCACCTGCTCCTTGGCTCGCAGCTCCGATTCAATCTCAAGCAGTTTCAGGTGAATCATCGATTAAGACCCTCATCTCCTGCTCAAATTATGCCCGATGACAGCGCGCCTGACATCCGTCTCGACTGATCGGATTGACTAACGTCCAGTTGCCACCAGGCAGGGGAGAGATGCAGCCACTGCCAGGGTAAAATGGCAGGGAAGGGACTGAAAATCAAATTATGAAGAATCCGCTTGGTCATTCCGGTGAGAGAGAGAATTTCGAAAAACAGGAGTCCAAGGTTGAAAAGGACTCCCAGCTTAGCTTCCGCGACATCGTCTCCGACCAGTTGACCCCCTCGGTCTCCCTGCGGGGCCGCCTTAATATCCAGAGGCTCTTGAGCCCGGGGTCCGAGACCTCCTACCGGTCGCCTTACATGTTTGTGGAAGGCAGGACCCCGCAGTTTCAGTCCAGACAAGCAGATTATTCACACGCACGGATTGAGAAGCCCTTACCTGATTTCCGCAGCCAGATAGATGACTTTCTCAAGGAGACCTCTGCCCATGAGGATATCCGTCTCACTGCCGCCGAGCGCGAAGAGCTGAGAGAGAGCCGGGATAACCTCAAGCGCTCCCTGACAGGTGAGGACGCATTAGCAAAGGCTCTTCACCTGGCCAGACTTTACCAGCACATGCGTTATATTGAGGAGGCTCGCAAGGCCACCGAGCTGTCTTTAGGGCTCAATCCAGACAGCCAGCTGGCTCGCGAGCTCTTGAGGGATCTGGAGCGCTTGCATCCACCAGACATAGCAGTTGCCAGGGCAAAGTTAAGCCCAGCGCCAGTCCGCAAAACTGATTTGCGCAGGCGTATCATCGAGCTGGCGCGCGGCTCCCTGATTGTGCTAGGCGACCTTCTTGTCGACGAGCTTCTCCAGGGGAAAGCAGCACGCATCTCCCGTGAGGCGCCGGTAATCATACTGGAGCATGAGCAGACAGAGCATATCCCCGGCGGAGCAGCCAACACAGCCGCCAATATCGCCGCCCTCGGCGGTCGCTGCCATGCAATCGGCATCGTCGGACGCGACGAGTATGCGTCAATACTGGCAGCGCTTTTTGATCAGGCCGGCATAAGTCACAGCCTGGTCGAGGATCCATCCCGGCCGACCACAGTCAAAACACGCATTCTCTCTGCAAGGCACTCACAACGCCAGCAGCTCTTGAGGCTCGATCGCATAACTCATGAGCCGATAAGCGCGCTCATCGAGCACTATCTGGTCGAGAAGCTGGAGCATGCAGCCGCCAAGCACAACGCTGTCGTGCTCTCAGACTATCAGGCAGGCTTGATGACGCAAGGAGTCATTAATGCCTGCCGAAAAATAGCCGGACAGATGAACCTGAAGCTGATAGTCGATGCTCAGGACCGCTTCGAACGCTTTGCCGGGGCTACCATTCTCACGCCTAATCAACCGGATGTCGAGGCAGCAGTTGGATACAAAATCTCATCCCTTAAGGATCTCTCCCAGGCAGGCAGCCGGATAATGGAGCTTTCGGGATCAAGTGCTGTGCTGGTCACCAGAGGGGCAGAAGGAATGGCGCTCTTCCAGCCAGGCGGACAGATGATCTCTATGCCCGCCTTCAATAGAACAGAGGTCTTCGATGTTAGCGGTGCCGGTGATACAGTTGCAGCGACTGTAGCGCTAGCACTGACTACAGGAGCCAGCCTTCCCGAGTCCATGGCGCTGGGCAATCTGGCGGCATCCATCGTAGTACGCAAACCCGGCACGGCTGTCACCACGCAAAAGGAGATGCTCGATGCGCTGGATGCGCTCGATGCCGCGGACATCATCGATTGAATGCTCGAAAATCGTCTTCAGCCAATGCGATCAGAGGATCGCAGTCTTACCAGGATGAGATTATGTAGCGGAAACTCCGGATCGCCTTCAACCTCATTTAGTACACTATCGATCAGCAGCTGACGAGCTGCCGGGCAGAGCTGCATCACCTTCTGCATCACACGTGCCATAACAGCTGCCGCCTGCTCCACCACCTCCGTCTGATCAGGCGTCAGCTCAAGTTGCCCCTCGCCGCTCATCTCCCGACCGCTTCCAGCCAGCTCAACCTGGTCGATATCATTGGCGGTGAGCTTCTTGAGACCGCCCTCATCCTCGTCCTCGCTCATCTTAAGCTCAAAGCTCTCCATCTCGTACTCCTTAGGACCATCGCCTCGACTCTCAGGTCTATCTGGAAGGGCAACAAATTCGACACTGACTGTACGTAGTTTCCCCACATAAGGCTCAACTTCTCTCCATACTGTATACATTCACTCCCGGGTGTCTGGGTTCAAGAAGGAGCGGTTGTGTGGCACCTCGCAACGAAATGCGTGGCAAACCGCTCAGCGCCACACAACCGCTCCCTGCACCTCCGGCCATGGTACTAACGCCTCAGGTGACCATTTACCACCATCTCTCCTTCAGCTGGCAGACTGGGCCGGCAATTGCCCTATAATGTCCTGGATTGCAGCGGCCACTTGCCCGGGAGTCTTAAGGGCGTCTCAGATGAGCACAAGCAATACCGGCAAGCGACTGAATCCCCTCGATGCCAGCATAATTGCTGCTGCCCTCCTCTGTCTCATCGGCTTCCTGCTTGCCAGGGCAGGGCTGGCTGGCGTGAACAACGTTATCCGGGGCGAAACCAGGGTGGCCATCGATGTCTATTTTGCAGGTTTGAAAACTCTCGATATCGGGATTTTCAAGGTTGGCGAGCGCTCAGCACTTACCGTGCGTAACCGGCCGGTTCAGCCGCCCATGGCCATTACTGCTGTCAAGCACAGCCAGAAGGCGGTTGCCTTCCTGAGCCCGGATGGAAAGTCGGCAGTGGCCTTGGGTGATCCCGCCAACGCTTACGCGCATGATTTCCTCGTCACCATCACAGGCACAGCCGAGATAACCGACGACGGCTACGTCATAAGGGGCAACAAGATAAAG
>CAYPBX010000272.1:0-4416 GCA_964409075.1 uncultured Candidatus Obscuribacterales bacterium | reverse complement strand
GCCAGAATCTCAGGAGGAGTAGGCTCCGCGCTCTCAGGTCGGCTGTCGGCGGACACATTGCTGTCTCCGCCTGCTGGTATCTCATTTTCGTCGAGCGCAGTTATGTTAAGCTCGAGATCAGCACCGGTGGTCGACACTGCCCTTATTTTGAGGCCTGATCGGTTGATTAATGTAGCCTCGATAGTGACAGGAACATGTGTAAAAGTCGTGGAACCCAGACAGCCGCTCCGGCTTACCTAAAACCACTGGAAGTTCATCTCCTCGGCCGAGAGATGCAGGCAGACAAGGCTCCAGAAGGCGACGAAAGCCAGCCCTGTTACCTCGAGATTACCTGTGGGCGGCAGACAACCGGAGACAGCAAGGCAGATCCCACCAGGCACAGCCAGGATAATGCAGAAAATCGCGACCTTCCTGGCCACGGCGACAAGCGGCGGGCCAAAGCGCAGCTGGCGTTGACGAAAAGCCAGTCCAGCAGACAGGAGAATGGCAGCCATGGCCAGCCCATAGACAGCAGCCTCAAAACCTGTATGACAGACAATCGCCAGCAACGCCTGGCGCACCGAGGCTATGCCTTCAGCAAGGTTGAAGTCAGGGCAATCCACAGGATTCAAGCAATGCTCCCCTGCCGAAAGGCAGATCCTGGTCTAAATTCAGCCCACATTGTACGACAGCGTTTGCGCCCTCGACAGTTCTTCCTCAAACAGCCAGGGGCCGTATCGGAGAGCCGCCTGTTTAGACATCCAGGCGGAATGCTTTTCCTGGCGCCCACGATTGAGCCGCGATCCTGTCCTGGCAGGCTTGCAGCTTGTCAACAGAGCATCTGATGCCTGTTGAACCCTGGCACCGTACAATAATGCCGACACGCCCAGAGGTGACTTAATATGATGCGGATTCTTTTGAGACTTGCTCCCTTGCTGGCAGCGCTCATGGCGGCTCTCACCCTGCCACCGGCAACACTTGCAGGCAAGCCGCCTGAGCCAGGCGGAACGGGCAGCTTCAAGCGCAGCCAGATCCTGCTTATAAGGCTCAAGTCAGGTGAGAGATCGACCGGGCAATACCTCAAACAGTCCCAGCAAGAAGCTAAAGAGATGGTCAAACAACTCGGCAAGGCGTTGAAACAGCTGGAGCAGGCTGAGAGAGCCTACGCCAAATCTAAAGGGCGCCCCGATGATCGTTTCCTGCTCGGCCCGGCAGTGCGCATAGAGCAGGCCATGCAAACAGCCCGCAAGCTACGCGAGGAGCTTCAGGGCGCATCCGGCGAGCTCAGCCAGTCGATAACGCAAACGCTAGCGGCCAACGACCGCTGAACGGCCCCTCTTATCGCTGGCGCTGCCCACTCAGCTCATAGGTAACCTGCGCGCGCGGCTGCGCCTCTCCCTGCTTTACTATGGAGATCCTCTCCAGTCCGGAGAAGCTAGCACCACCGGGTTTTAGCTCCATGACCACAATCTCCTGGGCCATGGTGTTGCCGACCGGGTGCTGATATTTAATCGTGGCTGCGTTCCCTTGAACGGCAAGCACATGAAAGGGCGTCTGTATGCCTGAATCAGAGCTCATCGTGTAACCGCTGGCAGAGCTGCCTGCTATCTGCCAAACGTTGGTCGTCTGAGGTGCGAAAGCTGACTCTGCTCCAGCCTGGTACTGCGGTGCAGCTTGAACAGCCGTACGACGGCCCTGAACTTGCCAGACACCCAAAAACTGCGGCGGCAGCTTCGCCTTTTGTTGAACTCCGCTTGGAATCGGGGCTTTCGGAGCGGAAAACTGCTTGCGGGCCCCGCCTGTCAGCGGTTGTCTGGTCTGCGGACCGATCATGCGCGGGGCAGGATAGCTCTGGTAGCTCTGATCTGGCTGCCCGAAGAAGTCCCGCTGCTCCGCTTCCAGCTTGAAGGGCTCCTGGCAAGAACCTGGCAGGCTACCAGCAAGCAGAATGAGAAAAACAGCAGATAATCTCAGAAGCCGTTGGCAGTCGTCAGCGAGCATCCATCGGGCTGTATTCATCTTGCTCCTCCCTTTGCTGCTGCCTCTTTTCATGAGAGAGGCGGATCTGAGGTCGTTGGCAATGTAACTGTTACTATTCTAAGTTTAGCGAGCCTCTTAAACCTCTGCCGGCGGCTCCCTTGGCCGCGCCCCCCCTTCAGACTCAGTCCGGACCGCCAGCAGGTGATCCTTTGATCCAGACGGTGGGGTGGAGGGCAGAGCTTCTCGGCGCGCCTCTGGCTGGGATTTTGTTTGCAGACGGATAAACGTTTAACTTGGCTTGCGGAGCAGCGACTGGCGCTGCCGTGCTGGTACTCCCTTGTGAGGGGCTGGCACCGTTGGGCTTAGCAATTGTGTTGGTGCTGGAGGCTGCCGGCACTGTCGGCTGACCGGCAGGTACAACCGGGGAGGAAACTGGCTCTCTGCCTTGCCCAGCCTGAAGAGCTGGCTCTGCTGGAAGCGAAGCCGGTACTGAGCTTGCCGCGGGCACGCTGAAGCCTATCTCCTGCAAGCGCAGATATGCGCTCTTGCCTGTCTTGCTGGTCGGCTCAGCAGTCACTACTTCCACAAGCGGCACCAGCGCCTCGGGATGCCGCCCTTGTTTAATTAACAGCTCAGCCTTAAGCAACTTGATCCTGTTCTTCAGTTGGCTGAACTGACGCGCCACCTTGCGCTCTCCATCACTGTCGGCCTTGGTCGCCTCCTGCCTGGAGAAGGTGTCTGCTAGTTTGTTGTGCGCGTCGGCCAATTCAGCCAACCAGTCGCATAGTTCATATACGGCCTTTTGAATATCTTGAGTAGTGGTTGTGGACAGTAGATTAGCCAGCTCATCGACCCTCACTTCTGCTTCCACAACGCTAATTGGCAACTGGTTGTACCCGGATGCCAACGACCGATTTCCTGGACCTGGCACCGGTGCCGAGCGACTATTGCTTAAGCCAGATACGGGCGCTCCTACCGCCTGATTATAGGACCGGCGCTGGGTCTCAATGTCAGATACTGCGCCTGCCTGAGAGTCACCAGTTGAACTGCCGGGCAGAGGGACACCTTGAGCTTGTGAGCTATGAGAGCAAACAGCCATATTCAGGATAAGGGAGGCTGTAAGCAACCAGAAAAATCTTCTCTTCTTGGCAAGCATAATCTCCACTCACTTCAGTCCATCTCCTGTCTGCACCGGCCCTTATGATGGGCACCAGTCTAGCAGGTAGGTGAATCCTATATCCCTAATAAGCCTGTGCTAGGATTTATTGACCTTCCGCGGGACCGCAAGCGCTCACCTTGACTGGTGAGGCGGTCGAGAGGGTGATCGGTTTATATCTGGCAGGCAACGGGACCGATTTGCTCAAGGGACTTTGAGCTTCAGAGTACATTGCAATTAGCACAAATGTTCTCCGGCAACAAAGATTCAGTCAAGACCAGGCTTGCAGCCCTGATCTTTTGTCTCATCTGGCTTACCGCGATAGCCGCTGCTCAAGGCAAAAAGCCTGCCACAGTCCTTGCAGGCGACCCCGCAAGAAGCATGCTGGTTGGCCGCTGGCTCCAGCCTGGCAGCTACATGCCGATAACGGCAGTACGTCCCGGTATGACCGGCTGGGGCTTGACCGTCTTTTCAGGCACAGAGCCGGAGAGGTTCGATGTTACCGTAATCGGGGTTGTCAAACAGATTCTCAATAACCGAGATGCGGTCCTGGTGAAGCTCTCTGGTGAGCGAATGAAGAATTACAATGTCATCCGCGGCATGTCCGGCAGCCCTGTTTACATCGATGGCAAGCTCCTGGGAGCAGTCTCCTTCGGCTTCGATTTCTCCAAGGAGCCGATTGTAGGGGTGACACCGATTGTCGATATGCTCGATGCGCTCCTTCCAGCTCAGCAGGAGAAAAGGACAGCGCAGCCACGGCTCTCCAGGCTGCCGGTGCCATCTATGCCGGCTCACAGCTCCATGTCGACTGTGTCGGCGGCTGCACCACAACTGATACCGCTCATCTCACCGGTCTCCCTGACCGGTTTCTCGCCTCGAGCCAGAGAGTTCCTGGCAGGCCATCTGAGCCGGTTCGGTCTGGCGGTTGCCGCCGGCCCCAACGGCGCTCCCGATCCGAGCCTGCCTGCTGTCGAGCCACAGTCGTTGCGGCCTGGGCAGTCCGTGAGCATACTTTTGTCAACCGGAGACTTCGCCAGCGTATCAATCGCCACCATAACGGCACGGTTCGGCAAGAAGATTGTCGCCTTCGGCCATCCTTTCATGTCTGCAGGGTCCGTTGACTTCCCGATGGCCTCGGCTTACATCCATCACGTTCTGCCCAGCTTGTGGCTCTCCTTCAAGCTCGGCTCTCCTGTCGATGTTGTAGGAGCATTTATTGCCGACAGACCCTGGTCCGTCTCCGGTGAGATCGGCAGAGCCGCTAGGCTCGTGCCAGCGACCTACCGGATAATGGATAAGGC
>CAYPBX010000271.1:2550-4420 GCA_964409075.1 uncultured Candidatus Obscuribacterales bacterium | reverse complement strand
TGCTGGCCGGTCGCCGCCTGGCCGGGCTCCTCAACTGTCTGTCTGGCGAAGTCGAAAAAGCTCCCTGCCTGCTTAGATTCCTTTGGAATGCTCTCTTCATCTGCCTGTTGTTGCCCGTCGCTGGCTGGTACCATGGCTGGCGAGACAAGCGGGCTGTCTGACGCGCGACGCGCAGCCGGGCGTGACAGGAGGCAGCGACGGGGGAAGCTCGCGCCGGGAGCCGGTGTGGCTGTGAGCGCACCTGGACTGGAGCCCCTGTCGGTGCCTTGACCTGAAAGGACCAGCCAGGCTGCTCCGGCCAGGGTTCCGGCTGCAAGCACAAGCAGAACCGCCCACTTGAATCTGCGATTCGGCCGTTTGCAGGTTCTGGAAACTGCTCTTCTCAACATCTCAGGTATGAAGTAGGCTTGGTGTCCGGGATTCATTGATCTTAAGGGATTCTTCGCAGTGAGCAAGCAGGTGAGTGGGGGATTTACCATAAGCGTTCCGCAGCGCGCCTGCCCCGCTCGGCTTTCTCGCTTCTTGGGCGTACGCCGGCTTGCTTTCAGCAAGCGTATCGGGCCGATGTTAAGTATTTACTGTAAACAGCACGCTACAACCTGGCTCTTCTCCTTGCCGGCAGAACGGGCAAACTGATACAGTTGGGCTTCAAGCGGCATTCAGGTGTGTGTTGATGGCGGTCGCCACGCAGGTGTACAACGGACCAGGCGAGGAGCGGGAGCTGAGTAAGGTTGGGCTGGCGAAAATAGCTGCTGTCGGAACGGCTGTTCCGTCTCGTGTGCTCAGCAACCAGGATCTCGAGCAGATGGTCGAGACCTCGGATGAGTGGATCGTCGAGCGTACCGGCATCAGGCGCAGGCGTATAGTCGATGAGGGCATCGCTACCTCCGATCTGGCTGTCGAGGCAGCAAAAAGGGCAATTGAGCACGCTGGAATTGCTGCTGACGATGTCGATCTCATAATCGTTGCTACCATAACTCCCGACATGATCCTGCCAGCAACTGCGTGCCTGGTGCAGGACCGGATCGGTGCCCGCCGGGCGTGGGGTTTTGATCTGTCCATAGCCTGCTCCGGGTTTCTCTACGCGCTGACGGTCGGAGTTCAGTTCATCAGCACTGGTGCGCACAAGAACGTGCTTGTGATCGGCATGGATGTGATGTCATCGATTATCGACTATAGCGACCGCTCAACCTGCATCATCTTTGGAGATGGAGGTGGTGCGGCTCTGCTTCAGCCGTCGGGCAGCCAGGAGGAAGGGTGCTTCCTAGATTATCTTCATGAGGTGGACGGCTCCGGCGGACAGGCGCTCTGTCTGCCGGCAGGCGGCAGCCGCCATCCGGCAACGCATGAGACCGTGGACAAGCGGATGCATTTTGTCCACCAGGACGGCAAGACCGTTTTCAAGTTTGCCACCCGGAAAATGTCGGAGCTTTGTGTACGGCTCCTGGAGCGGAACCGGATGAGCGGCAGCGACATCGATCTGTTCATCCCTCATCAAGCCAACAAGCGTATCATCGATGCTGCGGTGGAGCGGCTCGGGCTTCCCCCGGAGCGCGTCATTGTCAATATTGATGAGTACGGCAATACGACGGCAGGTACTTTGCCGCTGGCGATTCAAACCGCCCTCGATCAGAAACGTCTGGCCAAGGGTGATCTCGTCTTACTGGCGACGATGGGTGCTGGCTTCAGCGCGGGGGCGGCACTCCTGCGCTGGGGATTCTGAGAGCCTCTCGCGTATGCAGCCAGGCTTTCCAGCACGTTTATTTTTGCTCATCTGCTCCTTGAGCGCCTGTTCTATCCTGTGGTCCTGTGCCGGGCTTCATGAGCCGACCGGACAGGGCGGCCGCTGGATGAAGCGTCACAATCAGTT
>CAYPBX010000271.1:0-2540 GCA_964409075.1 uncultured Candidatus Obscuribacterales bacterium | reverse complement strand
GCGCACAAGGGCAACATGGATATTCTCTTTCTGGGCGATTCCATCACCGAGTACTGGCTGACCGACGGCAGGCGTGTATGGGATCAAGAATTCTCCGCCTGGAGGACAGGCAATTTTGGCATTGCTGGCGATACTACCTACGGCATCCTGTGGAGGATCTCTCATGATGAGCTGAAGGGGATTAGTCCTAGGGCAGTTGTATTGTTGATCGGCACCAACGATATCTCCTCTGGTGAACCGCCGCAGGCGATCGCTGCGCGTGTGGATGAGATTATCTCTGCAGTCAAGGAGCGAATTCCCGGTACAAAGATCCTGCTCCTGGGAATTTTCCCTCGCGGGAAGCTGCCCGATGATCCAGCACGAAATGTGGTTGCCGACACCAACCGTAAACTGGCGAAGATCGCTCTTGCCAATCAGGTTGTTTTTCTGGATATAGGCAAGGCATATCTCGATGCAGAAGGGAGAATTCCACCTGCGCTGATGCCGGACTTTCTGCATCTTTCTGCAAGAGGCTACCGCGTCTGGGCGGGTGCCATGAGAGATGAGCTGCGTAAGCTCATGGGCTGACCAAATTCAGCCGTAGCGCGATCATGGCGATGACCCGTGGTACCTTTTCACATTTAATGTGATTGATTGATAGCTTGACATACAGACAAATGTATGTATAATAGAAGCATAGGAAGAGTTGCTTGGATTGCTGAACGCACGCTCTATGGGAACTGCGCACAGCACCGCAAGCTGTCTTATGCGCGAGTGTTGCCCGGGGCCCTCGCGCAAGACAAGGGGTTGCGTGTGCGGTTACGTGAGCAGGCGGCAGTGTTTGTTTGCATCGTGTGTGATCTAGTCAATATCTAAGAAAATGGGTGCTAGCATTTCTAATCTAGATCTTTCCCGAATTATTCTAAGCGCAGTACCTGGTGAGCAGTCCGCGCTGCCGTGCTAGCTCGAACATGTATTTGAAGAGCAGTCCGGCAAGCAACAGGTAGACGATGTTGAGCGCAAAGGCCATGCCTATGTTCCACCAGGGATCGCTTGGGGATCCTGCAATGATCTCTCTCATGCCTTCAAAGACGTACGAGGCCGGTACGCAGCTCGCGACGGCCTGCAGCCATACAGGCAGCACGGAGACAGGATAGAAAATGGCGCAGACAGGCTGGACCAGGAACGGCACAGCCCATGCGAAAACCTCTGCCTGCGGACCGTAGCGGATAATAAAGGCTGTGGAGACGAGCCCGAGCGACCAGCCCATGATGAGCAGATTTACAAAGAGGAGCCCCAGGGTGAAGCCGATAGACAGGATGTTGAAAGAATAAATTACCGCAGCCAGCACCGAAAGCAGTATCAGCACGATAGCTGCCTGCAGGAAACCGATAATGTAGGCTGCAGCTATGAACTCGCTTATGCGTATGGGAGATGCGAAGACATTGAGGAGGTTCCTGGACCAGACATCCTCAAGGAAGGAGATGCAGACCACCTGCTGGGCGCGATAAAGAACGTTCCACATGATTATGGCCCCTATGAGAAATGTTACAAGCGCAGGCACGGTGTTGGACACCTGTAGCATGTAGACGGTCAGGAAGCCCCAGACCAAGAGGTCCATGACCGGCCAGAAGAAGACATCCATGGCTCTCATAGCGGTGCGCGAGCATATGAAAGCGTACTTCAATATTAGGGCGCTTACCCTCTGCCAGCTCATACTCTGTCGACCTCCTGGACGATGCCGTTGCGGGCTATGGTGATAAACAGATCCTCGAGCGACCGGCTAGCGAAGCGGTTCATGATCTCGCCTGGCGATCCACGGGCGATAATCGATCCTGTGTGCATGAATATGATCCTGTCGCAGAGCTCCGCCACATCGAGCATATTGTGGGAGGTGGAGAGCATGGTGATGCCTCTCTCAGCCTGAATTTTGCGCAGCGCCTTGCGCACCTTGTCGGCCATGTCCGGATCCAGGCTTGCGGTCGGCTCGTCCAAGAGGAGCAACTCGGGCTCGTTGAGGAGCGCCTTGCAGAGATTCAGGCGCGTCTGCTCGCCGGAGGAGAGCATGCCGGTGACGCGATTGCGCAGGTGGTGGATCTCGAACATCGCAAGCAGCTTCTCAATCTGCTCAAGCGGCTTCCTTAACCGATAGATACGGGCAAACACGAAGAGATTCTCCCAGACCCTGAGGTTGTACGGCAGGCACACGTACGAGGAGGCGAAGTTCATGCGCTCGAGCACCTCGCAGCGGTGTCTTTCCAGCTCGCGCCCGAAGATGTAGATAGATCCACTTGTCGGTCGGGTCAACCCCAGGAGCATGTGTATGGTCGTTGTCTTCCCGGCGCCATTGGCGCCGAGAAGTCCGAGGATCTCTCCCTTCTCAATGGCAAAGGAGATCCCCCTCACGGCTTTGAACGAGCCGAAGGTCTTTGCCAGATTGTTAATCTCAGCCACGTTAATGACCATGATTGCTTGTACCCAAATAAGAAAGTTTATGACAGCAAAATACAGGCGTGAACAAGAGACAGCAGGTAAGAGAGCCTGTCATGCTGCCTGAAAAC